>JACPWC010000056.1 GCA_016197225.1 Chloroflexota bacterium | reverse complement strand
AGACCTACGGCGACCTGAACCCGACGCTGACCGCAACGGTGGTAGGCCAAGTGGTTGGTGGTGACGCCATCAATTACACTTTGGCGACAACGGCGACGCAATTCTCGAACGTGGTTCTGGGCGGTTACCCGATCACGGTGATGCTGGGCTCGAACCCGAACTACAGCGTGACCAAGACGGACGGCACGCTGACCATCAACGCGGCAGTCGCGACGGTGACGGCCAACAACAAGAGCAAGACCTACGGCGATGACAACCCGCCACTGACAGCTACAGTCGTGGGCCAGGTGGTTGGTGGCGATGCCATCAATTACAGTCTGGCAACGACGGCAGTGAAGTACTCCGATGTAGGTGGTTATCCAATCACGGTGACGCTCGGCTTGAACCCGAACTACAGTGTGACCAAGACCGATGGCACGCTGACCGTGACACCAGCACCGACGACCACGACGGTCAACACCCCGGTGCCGTCAGTCGTGCAGTACAGCGACATGGTCACGCTCTCAGCCACGGTCTCCGCTTCCGTCGGAACCACGCTCGGGGGCACCGTGGAATTCGAGATCGGCGGCGTAACCTATGGAACCCCCGCACTGCCCGGCGGCGGCTCCGCCAGTCAGACGGTGTCCATCACCGTCGCCGTGACTGAAGCGCCGGGGCTCTACGCGGTGACGGCCTTCTTCACGCCGTCGAACGGCAACTACACCGGCAGCAACGGCGTATACAACTCGCTCAAAGTCCAGCCGGAGAACGCGACGCCTATCAGTGACGGGGGCGCCTACACTGGTCAGGTGTCCGCGTGGACGCCAACGGCGACGAGCAATACCGCGACGCTGACGCTGGCGGCGACGATTAAGGACATCTCGGTGGACGGCGACGGCGATCCGTGGCCTGGAGACATCACAAAGGCCAAGGTCACGTTTGCCCTCAGAAATTTGATCGGGGGCTTGACGCCGATTACCGGGGCCACGAATCTCCCGGTCGGCTTGGTGAACGCGGCAGTGAAGGGGATCGGCACGGCCGCGGCGACGGTGCAGTTCTCGCTGAACAGCAGCGAGATCTGCGGGAACTACACAGTGGTCGTGATGGTGAGCGGCAACTACAACATGCCGACGCCGACCTGGCAGGATATGCAGCTGTCCATCTGCCGGGCCACGCCGGGATCGATCGTGTCGAACCCGCCGGCGCAGGTGAATGAGATCGGATCGGCGGGTTTCATTGCTGGCGGCAGCACTGTCCAGTTCGACGTCAAGTACAACAAGAGTGGCACGAACCCGCAAGGCAAGGTCAAGGTCACCGTCACGTCGAACCTGAACGCGCTCACAGGCCTGCCGGACGGCAAGACCCACACCTACGTCATCACCAGCAATGCCATCTCGAGCCTGTCCGTGAAGGCGCCGAACGCGAACTTTGCAGCCAAGGCCAATGTCATCGAGTTGGTCACGAACCCGGACGGCAGCGTCACAGCGGTCAGCTTGGACAGCGGTGCCATCATCCAGTTGGCGCTGACTGACGCCACGACAGATATGGTGGGCGTCACAGTGAACAAGAGCAAGGGCGGTCTGTGGTTCTCAAGTAAATGGGATGGAACCAAGACTGTCGAAAAAGCGATTTTGAACAACGGCGCCATCAGGATCACGCAGTAGCTCCGAGTCGTCCACTAGGACTGAGGGGAGCACCGGCTCGCCAGCATCGCTTCCCTGACTGGCAGTAGCAAGAGCAGAGACCTGCGTCATCCAATGGCGCAGGTCTCTTGTTTTGCGGTATCATTCGTCCAATGGACGAACCCGCCCTCATCCAACACGCCCAGCGCGGCGACCTCGATTCGTTCAACCGCCTCGTGTTGGAATACCAGTCTGTCGTCTACAACCTGGCCTACCGCATCATGGGCGACGGCGACTCGGCCTCGGACGCGACTCAGGACGCCTTCATCTCGGCCTACAAAAACATTCGCGCTTATCGCGGCGGCTCGTTCAAAGGCTGGCTGATGCGCATCGTCACCAACGCCTGCTACGACGAATTGCGCCGCCGCAAGCGCCGCCCCGCCGCCTCGCTCGAAGCCCTGACCGTCGTCGAAACCGGCCCCGACGCCGACGGCGAGGCCCAGCTGGTGAGCGAAACCGAGTCGCCTGAGGCTCACGCCGAGCGCGCCGAACTGGCAAGCGCTCTTCAGGGCTGTCTCGATGCGTTGCCCGATGACCAGCGCCTGGTCATCGTCATGTGCGACGTGCAGGAGATGGACTACGCCGAGATCGCCAGCGCCATGAGCATCGCCTTAGGCACGGTGAAGAGTCGCATCGCCCGCGCCCGGGCCAAACTGCGCGACTGTGTTCAGAGTCAGCGGGAACTTTTGCCCTCGGCCTTCCGTCTGGAGAGGGAGCAGACATGAACCTCTTTTCTTCCTCTCGCGACCGTGAGCTTGAACTGCTCTCGGCCTACCTCGACAATCAACTGGCCCCAACAGAACGCGCCAAACTGGAACGCCGACTGGCGACTGACTCCAAACTCAGGGCGGCGCTCGACGACTTGCAAGGGGTGAAGACTACACTGGCCGCCCTGCCTAAGGTCAAGCCGCCTCGCAACTTCACCCTGACACCGAAAATGCTCGAAGCGCGTGGACTGGCAACACCTGCTCGTCCGCTCACCCGCCTGCTCCCGGTGGTGAACATAGCCACTGCTTTGGCCGCCGTCCTCTTTGCCGTCCTCGTCACGGCTGATCTAGGCGGCGGCTTCAACGTGGCCGCTCCAGCCCAGCCGTCAGCCGCTCAAGTTGAAAACTTTCAGGTTGCCGAAGCGCCTGCCGCTGAATCTCAGACCGTTGAGTCCCTGCCCGCCGAAGTGGCGCCCAAGTTGACGACCGAGACGGCAGAGGTGAGCGTTGCTTTAGCCCCGCCCGTTGAAGCGGAGCCGTTAACTGGCGTGCCACAGGGTGGCGGCCTTGACACAGGGAACACGAGCGACGGCCAGCCGGAGACGGCTTCCAACGATGTCGCCGCCACTGCCGGGGAGACAGTCACTCCGCCCGAAGCTGTGTCCGCCTTAGCTCTAACCGAGAGTCCAACACCAGATTTACTGAGGACGAGTTCTACGGAAGCCGTCGAAGCGGAAATGCCCGGGACTGAATCTCCGGCCATTGTAGAAGAGACGGTTCAACCGTCGTTTCCTGCGCGCGCCGTCGAGCTTGGGCTTGGGGTGGCCCTCATCGCGCTCATCACCGTTTCGCTCCTCCTTCGTCGCCGGTAAATGGAAATTAATTTCTGCGCCCGGTGCGGCCAGGCCATGGAACAGCGCGAGGCCTATGGCAAGGTGCGGCCCGTTTGCCCGTCGTGCAGTCACGTTCACTTCGAGGATCCCAAAGTGGCGGCGGCGGTGCTGGTGGAGCAGGACAGAAAAATTCTGCTCACCCGGCGGGCCAACACGCCCCGCAAGGGCCTGTGGGTGACACCCGGCGGTTTTGTGGACGCCGACGAAGACCCGGCTCTGGCCGCCGCGCGCGAGTGTCAGGAAGAAACCGGCTTGACGGTTGAAATTGTGGAATTGCTGGATGTGATTGCTGGCCGCGAGTGGACAAGCGGGGCGAGCTTTGTGATTTTCTACCGCGCCCAAGTTGTGGGCGGCACACTTATTGCAGGAGATGACGCCAGTGAGGCCGCCTTTTTTAGCCTGGACGAATTGCCGGAGATTGCATTTGAATCCACCCGGCTGATGCTGGAGAGGTGGAAGAGGCTCGGGCAGTGAAAAGCCTTAGGGCACAGTCATGGTGATGTCAGAACCCGTCGTTAGTTCGATGGCCGCAAGATGGGTGTTGGGGTTGACGACCACGCGCCCGTTGGCAAAATCGCGGTGCCACCCTTCGCCGGTCCGATAGCGCGGCCCAAGCGGCTGGCCCAGGTCTACGTGCGGAATGAGAATAGCCTTACGATAGATGCCGCCGTACCTGAATGAGGCTCTGCCATTGGCGACGAGCAAGTAGGAGGCAAAAGCGAACGCCAGTTTTTGCGTGTCGGCGGCGTCGCCCTGAGCCACCAAAATCAACATCTTGCCGGCGGCCTGAGCGGCCTCGGCATGTTTCAGGTGCGCGTTCCACTCCGCAGCGGAAATATAATTGCCTTTCCAGTCCAGGCTCCAGGCCTCGTGCATCATGCCATCCAGGTAATCATTGTAATCGTCGGAATATTCGTTAGGCATACCGCCTAAGTTGGCGAACAGCCAGCCGTCGTAGCGGCCTCGGACGTAAGCAAAAAAATCTTCGATCTCGTTTTGAGACGTTGAAGTTTTGGAAATCGTGCTGTCCATGAACAGCCCATCCCAGCCAAACCCCTCTTTCATTTCGTTGGCCCGGGCTACGTAAAACTCGCGCCAGCCTTCGGAAGCGATGTTCATGCGATAGTAGTTATCCTCGAGGCCGGTCAGGATGCGTTGATTATCATTGTTGAGCAGGAACCAGTCGGCATGGTTGTGGCTGATAAAGCAGAAGTCGCCCTCAAGGTAAGCGGCCTGATTGCCTCGCGGCGTGGCCTTGCACGAGTCGGGGTCATTGATGGCGTCGAAGCGCATGTACTGTAAAATCGGGGCGTCCACACCATAGGCTCGCAAGGTGTCGCGGATCTCTTCATCCTTGTGAGTGAGGATGAATGTATCGTAATTGGCGACCAGCGTCTCCAGATCAACGTTGGTGGGCGCTTTGTAGAACCAGGCAAACTGGACGAGTTTTTCGGGGGCAAGGGTGGGGAGTGGCGAAGGCTCAATGGCGGCAACCGGGGTTGAGGTTGGTAACGAGGTGGGCAACGCCGGCGCCAAAGTGAAGACGGGGGCAGGGGCCTGGGTGGGCGCGACGACGACTGGCGTTTGACGCGGCGGGGCGCAGGCCCCGATTGACACCATCATTAACAACAAAGCGAGAAAGCTTTTCATATCAAGTCGAACGACAAAAGTCCGATTCAGCCTCATCGGCCTTAAAGCAAAATCGGCCCAATCTTAGACCGACTTGCTTGCCTTGTCGGGGTGCGCGGACTTGAACCGCGGACCCCCGCGTCCCAAACGCGGTGCTCTACCAACTGAGCCACACCCCGAAGTGCCCGCAGTATAACTGCCCCTACTTAGAGCGTCAAGATGACGCAGGACGAGACACCCGGTGTCTCGCTTGACGCAAATCTCTTTTTGAGCCAAACTTCCGCCCTGTGAAACTCTCACGCCGAAACTTCCTCAAACTTGCCGGAGCCGCCGGCGCCGGCGCATTGCTGGGCCTGAAGCCTCCGCCCGCTGCCGCCCCAACTCAAATTCAAACGCCTGCTCGCGCCCTTCGCTTGTCTGTCGGGTTGGCTCATACGATTCCATTCCAGGCGCTCGCACAAGCCGCCGAGGCAACAGGTTTGGCGCTTAGACTCGGCCCCTATGCTGGCAAAACTGTGGCCGAAGCAATAGATGGTTACGATTTAGCCGTCGTCCCTGCTCATATCCTCACCGGCCTTATCCAGCGCGGCCTGGTGCGCGAACTTGAACCGGTGCCTGCGCCCGCCTTGCCTCAGCGCGCTTACGATCCGCTCAACGCCTTCAGCCTGCCGGCGAACCGGGGCGTCATCGGCATCCTCTCGCGTGGGATAACGCCGCCCGCCTCCTGGACCGAGTTCTTCGCCCTGGCCCGCACCGAGCCTGTCCATCTTCCGCCCGCCGACTCATTTCGCGCCGCCCTCAAATCGCTCGGCCACTCGATCAACACCCGAGACGCCCTCGCCCGCGCTCAAGCCAAATCTCTAATCTCCACGCTTCGCGTCCAATCAACGTCACTTGAGCAGGCCGCTCTTGCCGTCGGCCACTCTCTCAATACTGCCGGTTGGACGTTCACCCTCCCCGCCGAAGGCGCAGAGTTGTGGGAAGACTGCTTCTGCATCCCAACCACTTCACCACGTCCTGATCTCGCCCAGGCTTTCATTGAAGCCGCCGTTGCCGCCGAATCCCTTCCTCCTCTGCCTGCATCCGAGTCGCCGCTTGAGCCGCTCAGTCCGTTTGCGCCGGCCTAATTACACAAACGTCGCAATCTCCTCCAGCGGCTTCTTGCTGATGTCCGGCACGGTTGCGTCCTCTGCCGGGTAGCCCACGACCAAAATCAAAAACGGGCGCTCGTGAGACGGGCGGCCTAATATTTCGTTCAGAAACCCCATCGGGCTTGGCGTGTGCGTAAGCGAGGCTAGGCCGGCGTGATGAATGGCGGTGATCAACATGCCGGTGGCAATGCCTGCCGACTCTTGCGCGTAATAGTGTTTTACTTTGCGGCCATCAGGAAGAAAGCCGAAGCTTTGGGCGAAGATGACGATGAGATAAGGCGCGATTTCGAGAAACGGCTTGTGCGCGTCGGTGCCCAGCGGGGCCAGCGCCTCCAGCCACTCGGCCGGCGCGCGTCCACCATAAAAATCGCGCTCCTCTTCTTCTGCGCCCTCTCGAATCCTCTTTTTGATCTCCGGGTTGCTCACTACCACAAAGTGCCAGGGCTGCATGTTGGCGCCATTGGGCGCAGTGCCCGCCGCTCGCAAGCAATTTTCGATAACGTCG
The DNA here is from genome assembly GCA_016197225.1 of Chloroflexota bacterium. NCBI lineage: Bacteria > Bacillati > Chloroflexota > Chloroflexota bacterium. Next base: position 185,922 of record JACPWC010000056.1, on the reverse strand, counting down.
CGTGGCACGGGCCGATCCGAAAAATGGCGCACCGTGCGCCGCCACTTGACCTCGGCATAGAACTCGGCGGCGCGGCGTTCCATTTCTTCGACGGGGTATTCCTGATAGTGCAAAAGTGGGATAAAGCGGGCTTGAGGCATTGAAGACTCCTTGCCCGTCAAACACCAAGCGCCTTTGGAGACACTTGATGTTTGAAAAGGTTGCTATGCGCCAGAATAATGCGCGGGTTCCTCACGCCGCCGTCGAAGCCGTCGCAGTTTTGGTCAACGTCGTCGCCGAACGGATCGTTTGCGCCGGGGTAAATGCTGGCGTCGAACGGCGCGCAGTCCGCGTCGTCAGTCACACCGTCGCCGTCCGAGTCGGGCGGGGGGCAACCGTCATGCGCCGCGTCTCCGAATTTATCCGGACACTGATCCTTATCATCCGAAATGCCGTCACCGTCTTGGTCGCCGCCGCTGTTGTCGGGGCAACCCCTGTGCGCCGAATCGCCAAACTGAGTCGGACACTGATCGGAATCGTCGGGGATGCCGTCGCCATCGCTGTCGGTATTGCCGCCACTGCCGGGGCAACCGCCGTTCTCAGTTGAGCCAAAATCGAACGGACATTGGTCAACATCATCGGCCAGGCCGTCGCCATCCGAGTCGGGCGGTGGGCAACCGTCGTGGGCCGCGTCGCCAAACTTATCGGGGCACTGGTCAACGTCGTCAGTCACGCCGTCACCGTCTTGATCGTTGGTCGTGTTGCCAGTAGCCGGGCAACCGCTATTTTCTGCCGGGCCGGCATCGAACGGGCACAAGTCCACATCGTCGCCCAGCCCGTCTCCATCACTGTCCTTGACTTCAACCTCATCCGGGCAACCGGCGAGATCGGCTGCCCCAAATTGATCGGGGCACAGGTCGAAGGTGTCGGGGAGGCCGTCGCCGTCCGTATCGCCGATGATGTCGGCGGCCTCACCCGCGTCGCAAACGTCGCCCACTTTGTTGCCGTCTGAGTCGGACTGATCGGGATTGTAAACGTCCGGGCAATTGTCGCCGGCGTCGGCCAGACCGTCGTCGTCGTAATCGCCGTCGTAGAGTTCCTCATCAATGCCGTCGAAGCCGTCGCAATTTACGTCGAGGCCATCTTGAACCGAGTCGGCGGCCCCGGGGTTGACTTTGGGATTGTCGTCGTCGCAGTCGCCGTCGAACACGGTGTAGCCGTCGCCGTCTTCGTCGGGCTGGACTCCATCATCGCCATCGCAATTTTGATCCAGGCCGTCGTTGGGCGTGTCGTCCAGGTCGGGGTGGATGTCGGCGTCGTTGTCGTCGCAGTCGCCTTGAAGAATGGTGTAGCCGTCGGCATCGGCGTCTTCCAGCACGATGGCCTGAGCTTCGGGGTTGTTCTGAAACCACTCGTTGAGTTGCGAATCGTCAATCTGCTCGGCGGGCGTAGGTGGTTCGTCGGCGCTGACGATCTCGGCCTGCTGGCCGGATTGAATCTCGACTGAGCCGCTTTCGTTTTCCAGTTGGCAGTTGCCCGTCGTCTCAAGGCAGGTGACGATGATGCGACCATCGTCGGTGACTTCAACGCTCATCAATGAGCCACGCACGGCGGCCACACCGATGGGTGTTTCTACCTCAACGCCGCCCTTGCCCAGCGAGCCGGTGATGAGGATGAAGAGTTGCCCGGCGGCCAGTTGCAGTTTGATGAGCGGGTTCTGCGAGTCGCCGCCAAGTTCAGAAACAGTGAAGACTGCCTCCGGGCCGAGGCGGGCGAGTGTGCCTTGAGCGAACTGAATGGTTGCCAGCGACTCTGAACCGGTGCGCACCTGGTTGCCGGTGGCCAGCGCCTGCCCAATGATGGCAGTTGCCCAGTCTACATTGACGGCAAGTCGTTCTTCAGCAGTTCCTTTGATTTCGCTGATGGTGGCAGTGGCTGTCTGGCCGCCGGTTGTGGCAAGTGGAGTTGAAGGGGAGATCGTCGCCCCGGCAGTGGCGGCCACCACCGAGGTCGGGGCCGGGCCGGCGGTGGCGGCAGGCCGGCAGGCGGCGATCAACAGTGTCAGAATGAAGGTGAAGGTGAAGAGCTTGCGCATGGGTTGAGTCCTTTTGCAAATTATGGAGCATAATGGTTTGGGCCGAAGATAGGCTTTGGGTAGGATGGATGGAAACGATACATAAATTTTTTTGAGCGTGTTTGCTTGACAGGCCAGAATCCGTCGGGTACAATGCCCAAAGTTGTGGGCCTGTAGCGCAGTTGGGAGCGCGCCTCAATCGCACTGAGGAGGTCGAGGGTTCAACTCCCTCCAGGTCCACCTTGAAGTTTGCGGGCCCATAGCGCAGTTGGGAGCGCGTCTCAATGGCATTGAGAAGGTCGAGGGTTCGAATCCCTCTGGGTCCACCAAAATTGTAGGGGCAATTATCGTAGGGGCGATTCATGAATCGCCCCTACCGCATAAAATGCAATGAAGGGGAGTAGTAAGCCATCCCGCCAGAGAGTCGGACGAATTGGTGAAAATCCGGCGGTGTTTGCGGGAACACCATATGGCTGAACTCGCTCCTGAGCACTCAGACAAACTGAGCGGGCTGGCCCGTTATAGCGTCGAGAGCCTGCGCTGATCCTAGCACAGGAATTAGGGTGGTACCACGGAGAATCCCTTCGTCCCTAGCGGACGGGGGGATTTTGTTTTTACGACGAAAGATGAAGGGCGAAGGCGCAACTTTCGTCCTTCGTCATCCGTCCTTCGTCACTTTGATGGATTCGCGATTCGTTGACACAGCCTTCGGGCGCGCTCACGCCAGACTTGCCGGCTCAGGGCCAGCCGTCGTGTTTTTGCATGGCCGGATTCCGCCCCTGAACAATTGGCAGGCGTGGAACACGACTCTCGAAGAAGTGGCGGCGGCGGGCTTCCGGGCTGTTGCCGTTGAACTGCCGGGCTTCGGCGACGCGGCGCGGCCCGATGGACCGATCTCGACCGAGAGCGCGGTAGATTGCGTGCTGGATGTTTTCGACCGGCTGGCGATCTCGCGGGTGACGCTGGTGGGCTACAACTGGGGCGGCCTCGTCGCCTGGCGGGCGGCCATGATCGAACCGGGCCGGATCACCAAGCTGGCGCTGGTGGCCGCTGAGGGCGCGGAGCAGTTGAGCGAGAGTTTGCCCGGCGAGATGAAGGTGCCAACGTTGATCTTGTGGGTGGACGCCGACTTTTTCCTGCCCGTCTCGCAGGCCGAGATGTTTGCGAAGGCGATTCCCAATTCGCAACTTCACGTCTTTGAGTTTGGCGAGGGCCAGCCAGAGCTTGCGGCCCGCGCGCCGCAGAAACTTGGGAAAGTTTTCAACGAGAGGTTGATTCAGTTTCTAAAGGAATGAAGAGCACGGATTATCAGAATGTACGGATCTCATCCGTACATTCTGTATATCCGTGCTATGAAAATGAGGAAGAGAAGAGGAACAACGACGATGGTTACGACAAAGAAGAAAACAGCGACCAAAAAGAAGACGGCGACGAAAGTAGCCGCTAAAAAGAAAACGACGGTCAGGAAGACTGCGCCGAAAGCGAAGGCGACGAAGAAGGCAGTTGCCAAGAAGTCGGCGGCCAAACCGGCGAAGAAGTTCGTCGGATTCTCCGCCAACGAAAAGTACACGCCGCAAGAGTTTGAATCGCAATGGATGGCGAAGTGGGAAGCCGACACGCTGTACGCGACCACGCCCGCCGACGAGCGCCCTAAAGCCTACATTCTCGACTTCTTCCCGTATCCCTCGGGCGACGGCTTGAGCGTGGGCCACTGCCGCAACTACGTGCCGACCGACGTCTTGAGCCGCTTCTACCGGATGCGCGGCTACAACGTTTTGCACCCGATGGGCTGGGATGCGTTCGGCCTGCCGGCTGAGAATGCGGCCATCAAATCGAAGACCAACCCGGCCAAGCTGATTGCTCAATACTCAGCGAACTACAAACGGCAGTTCCGGCTGATCGGCATCTCGTTCGACTGGAGCCGCGAGATCAACTCGTCTACGCCCGAATACTATCGCTGGACGCAGTGGATCTTCTTGCAGTTGTATCACTCGTGGTACGACCCGCGCGCGAACTCGGCGCGGCCGATTGCGGAACTGGAAACAGAGTTGAGCGAGAGCGGCACAAGCAAGATTCCAAACGCGCCAGAGATGACGGCTGAACAGTGGCAGCTGATGCGCGCCAAAGAACGCAAGGACTTCTTGAGCAAGTTTCGCCTGGCGTATCGCGCGCCAGCCATCGTCAACTGGGACCCGGTGGACAAGACGGTGCTGGCGAATGAAGAGGTGATTGACGGGCGCGGCTGGCGCAGTGGGGCGCTGGTGGAAAAGAAAACGCTGATGCAGTGGTTCTTCCGCATCACCGCTTACGCCGACCGCCTGATCGCTGACCTGGGCACGATTGACTGGCCGGAGCATATCAAGCTCATGCAACGCAACTGGATCGGACGGAGCGAGGGCGCAGAAGTGCGGTTCCCAATGATCAGTGAACAGTCATCGGTGAACACTGACCCACTGATCACTGATCACTCTATCACTGTCTTCACCACCCGGCCCGACACGCTGTGGGGCGCGACGTTCATGGTGCTCTCGCCCGAGCATCCGTTTGTCGAGAAGCTGACCACGTCCGACCGCAAGGCCGACGTGGGCGCTTACGTGGCGATGGCGAAAGCCGAGAGCGAAGCGCAGCGCACTGACGAGACGAAAGAAAAAACCGGCGTCTTCATCGGCGCGTATGCCGTCAACCCGGTCAACGGCGAGCGCATCCCGATTTGGGTGGCCGACTACGTGCTGATGGGCTACGGCACGGGCGCGATCATGGCCGTGCCGGCCCACGACGCGCGCGACTTTGAATTCGCCATGAAGTTCGGCCTGCCGATCCTGCCCGTCATCGAGCGCACTGATGGATTGGCGAAATCGTTCGCGCTCGGCGGGACGATGAAGGACGGGTTCGCCGCCGCCCTGCGCGCCGACGGCATCCCCTTTGAGGAAAGGCAAGGGTCGCTGTACATCACCATCCCACTGGCCAGGCTGGATCGCTACGTCGAGATCGCCCAACAGTTTGTCGCGCCCGGCAAGTGGAACGAAGTTGTCGGCGCGCGCTGGCTGTTCATCTTCGGGCCGGGCGATGTTTGGACGTTCGGCGGCGTGGAGAGCGAGCGGCAAATTCTGGCGCGTTGCCACGAGCTGGAGCCGAACGTGCGCGGCAAGCGAACGGTGATGGAGATGTTGCACGCCGTCGAATTCTATCGCGACGCCCTGTTCCACGACGAGTACGGGACGATGATCAACTCCGGCGAGTTCTCCGGCGCCCCCGGCGAGACGGCCAAACCGAGTGTGATCGAATGGTTGGAGAAGACGGGCAAGGGCGTGCGCCGGGTCAACTACAAGTTGCGCGACTGGGGAATCAGCCGTCAACGTTACTGGGGAACGCCGATCCCGATCATCCACACCGACGACGGTGAAGTGGCGGTGGCCCCGAATGAACTGCCGGTGCGCCTGCCCAACGTCGAAAGCTACGAGCCGACGGCCACAGGGGAATCGCCTCTCGCCACCATCCCCGAATTCACCGACGTGACTCTGCCCGGTGGCCGCAAGGGCCGCCGCGAGACGGACACCATGGGCACCTTCGCCTGCTCGTCGTGGTACTTCCTGCGCTTCGCCGACTCGAAGAATGAGGAGGCCGCCTTCGACAAGAAGGAAGCCGCTTACTGGTTGCCGGTGGATATGTACGTGGGCGGCGCGGAGCACGCGGTGATGCATTTGCTGTACGCGCGTTTCTGGACGAAGGCCCTGCACGACTTGAGTTACGTGCCGTTCGCCGAGCCGTTCAAACGACTGCGTAACCAGGGCATGATTTTAGCGCCCGACGGCAAAGAGAAGATGTCGAAGAGCAAGGGCAACGTGATCACGCCCGACGAAGTGGTGGTCGAGTGGGGCGCCGACGCTCTGCGTGCTTACGAAATGTTCATCAGCGACTTCGAGCAGGCCACGCCCTGGAACACCAACGGCCTGGCCGGCACACACCGCTGGCTGAGGCGCGCCTGGGATTTGCTGTTGATGCCCGCCGCGCGCCCGGCGGCGAATGAGCAGACCGAGCAGGTGGATCGCGAACTGCGCCGGAAATTACACAAGACGATCAAGAAGGTGTCGAGCGACATCGAAGGCTTCCGCTTCAACACCGTCATCTCGGCGCTGATGGAGTTCACCAACGCCCTGCACGACGCGCAAAGCCAGTCGGTGAGCGACGCCGCCTTTGACGAAGCTAGCGACACACTGCTGTTACTGCTGGCCCCGATTGCGCCGTTCATGGCCGAAGAAATTTGGGCGCGCAAGGGCCGGGCCTACTCGATCCATCAACAGAAGTGGCCTGTTTACGATGAAGGGTTGACCGCCGACGAGATGATCACCCTGGTTCTGCAAGTGAACGGCAAAGTGCGCGACCGGCTGACGATGCCCGTTGGCCTGAGCGAAGCCGAAGCGCAACAGGCCGCCCTGGCCAGCGAGCAGGTGAAGAAGTATCTGGACGGCAAGACGCCGCGCAAGGTGATTTATGTGGCGGGGAAGTTGGTGAATGTTGTAGTGTGAGGCGCGGACGTAAAAGAATCGCCCATGCCTGCCCTCACTTGCCCTCCCACCTCCACCACCAACCAAGCCGACGCCCGGCCATTCCTTCAAGTTTGCCGCCGCCCTGCAAGCGGCGCAAGCCGGAGATGCGCCGACTCTGATTCGCATTCAAACCAAAGCCGGGCACGGCCTGGGCAAGCCAACGAAGTAGATATCGTCGTCAACAGCGCCGTGGCGGGGCGCTGGCTGTTGGCAAGCACCGGTTGGCAACATGGGCGTTGACATGGCGGCCTGTGAGGCATAAACTGCTAAAAGCGTTGCGGGCGATTTGCTGTGTCGTGTGGGTGTTGGCCGCTTGCGGTGCGCCACTTGAGCAGGCCGGCATGAACGAAAGTGAGAAGAGAGTGCGTTTTCTGGCGTTGGGCGATTCCTACACCATTGGCGAAAGTGCTGCGCCCGGCGAGCGTTGGCCGGTTCAACTCGCGGCCTTGTTGCAAACTCAGGGCTTCAATGTCGGCGAGCCAACTATTATTGCCACCACCGGCTGGACGACCGACGAACTCTCATCCGGCATTGACAAAGCCAACCTGCAAGGGACTTATGAACTGGTGTCACTGCTGATCGGCGTCAACAATCAATATCGTGGCCGGGGACTGGATGAATACCGCGAGCAATTCGTGGCCTTGCTTCAACGGGCCATCGCCTTTGCCGGTGGGCAACCGGGTCATGTCCTCGTCCTTTCGATTCCCGATTGGGGCGTGACCCCGTTTGCCTCTGGCCGCGACCCGGTTGCCATTGCCGCCGCCATCAACTCCTTCAACGCCGTCAACCGCGAAGAAGCAGAGCGGCTCGGCGCCCACTACGTTGACGTGACACCTTTTTCGCGCACCGCCGCCGCCGACCCAACCTTGATCGCCGCCGACGGCCTGCACCCCTCCGGCAAAATGTACGCTGAGTGGGCGCGGCTGGCGCTTCCGGCGGCGCGCAAAGCTCTTGCGAACGACGAATGACGACGGACGAAAGACGAAATTTTCTTTCGTCATCCGTCATCCGTCAATAAATTGCCATGCGCTTCGAAGACCTGAATTGGATGGACGTTGAGAATTATCTCAAGACCGACGACCGGCTGATGCTGATCCTCGGCGCGTGCGAGGAGCACGGCTACCTTAGCTTGCTCACCGACATCAAAATTCCGCTGGCGCTGGCGACGGCGGCCAGCGAGCAAACGAAAGTGCCGGTCGCCCCGCCGCTTAACTTTGGCATCTCGCCCTACTTCGCCAAATATCCGGGCACGATCAGCCTGCGCACTCAAACGTTCCTGGCTGTCGTCGAAGACATCGCGCGCTGGGTGCATGCCCAGGGCTTCAAGAAATTGTTGTTCGTCAACGGACACGGCGGCAACAACCCGGCCACGGCCCTGCTGGCCGAACTTGTCAACGACCTGCCCGGCCTCAAAGTGGGGTGGTATTCGTGGTGGGTTGCCCCGTCGATGACGGCGGTGGCCGAGAGCGCCGGGCTGGTAAGCAACCATGCCGCCTGGATCGAAGCCTTCCGCTTTTGCCGGGTGGCCGATCTGCCTGAAGGTATGAAGCAACCGGCTGAAGCCTCGCGCATCCTCAACGCCGCCGAGACTCGCGCCCTTTACGGCGACGGCGTGTTCGGCGGCCCTTACTCTGCCGACGATGCCCTGATGCAAAGAATCTTCGACGCCGCTGTGGCCGACATTGTGGAGAAGTTGCGGTTTGATTGAAACAGGCCAGACCCTTCGGGTTTTCGCGCAGTTTGCGCCCCGAAGAGTCTGAAAAGGATGGCCGACTATGCCTCATCGCCGGCCCGGCTGGGCGTTACCCAACGGTCATATTGTTCGCAGTCAACTGGAAGCCGCGCTGTGCGACTTTTTGGTGGAAGCCGCCGCGCCGCACGCCCACTGGCCGCTCAACTTCAACGTCCTCATTGCCCCCAAGCAATGGCTGTTGTACATCCCCAGCATCGTGCTCAACGAAGCGTTGAAAAAAGACGGACGGGCGATCCTGGTTGAGCCGGTCAACTCGGTTCAACCTGGCGGCGGCGTGCGCCGCCTTGAAGGCTTTCGCAGTCAGCACGCTCACCAATACTTCGTCGTCGTCGTCGCCCGCCGCGCCCTCCAGCGGCGCATTTCCAAAGACGCCTACGACGCCATCTTCCCCGAAGAAGATTTCGAGCCACTCGGCGATTTCCTGCGAAAACTCTAGCGCGCCACGCCAACAAAACCCCACCAACCCTAACGCACCCGCCGCTTCGCCAGAGTAAAATTTTGCCAAATGTCGGCATTCATTTGCGCCCGATGCGGCTTTAACAGCCCGCCGGGCATGAGGTTTTGCGGTAACTGCGGAGCGCGGCTGGGCGCGACCGGCATGTTGCCCGTCGCCACCCCCGTCGCCGCCTCGTTCTCTCCCGAACATCTCGGCACAATGATGGGCGCTGACCTCATGGAGCGTTTTCAACAGGCCGGGCTGGAAGCCGCCGGCCAGCGCCGCAACGTCACCGTCCTCTTCGCCGACATCTCAGGCTATACCGCCCTCTCCAGCCAGCTCGACGCCGAAGAAACTTACAACATCATTCAACAGTACAGCCACCTGCTGGCGACGAACGTTTATAAATACGATGGCATGGTGGACAAGTTCATCGGCGACGGACTCATCGCCCTCTTCGGCGCGCCGATTGCCCACGAGAACAACGCCGAACTCGCCGCCCGCGCCGCGCTTGACATGCAAACCGACGTGGCCCGCCTGAGTCAGGACCTCAAGGATCAACTCGGCGTGGAATTAAAAGTCCGCGTCGGCCTGCATTCCGGGGCCGTCATCGTCGGCAGTGTCGGCTCCAACCTGATGATGAACTACACCGCCATCGGCAACACCGTGAACCTGGCCAGCCGGTTGGAGCAGGCGGCGGCCCCCGGCACAACCATCGTCAGCGAAAGCCTTTATCACGCCACCAAAGCCCTGTTCAGTTATGCGCCTCTGCCGCCTCTCACCCTCAAAGGCGTCTCCCAACCGGTGACGGCCTATCGTGTCCTCGGCTCCAAGACTCACCCCGGCTCGGTGCGCGGCATCGAAGGCTTGCACGCGCCGCTGGTGGGCCGCGACGCCGAACTCGGCCAGCTTTATCAGGCCGTCAACCGCCTGATCAACGATAAAAAGGGCCAGTTCGTTCTCATCACCGGCGACGCCGGCATGGGCAAGAGCCGCCTCACCGCCGAACTCAAAAATTTCGTCCGCCAGACTCCGCTCCTCATCCTTGAAGGCCACAGCCTCACCTATCGCCGCGCGGTTTCCTATTGGATCTTTCAGGACATCCTGCGAGATTATCTTGGCCTGACAACCGACTCGCCCGAAGCCGAAGTGCGCGAACAACTTGCCAGGCGGGTAGCCGACTCGTTCTGGGAAACGTCTGGCAACCTCCTGCCCTACCTTGAGCATCTGCTCGCCCTCGAACCTTCGGACAAAGCCGCCGCCGAACGCTTGCGTTACCTTGACGCCGGGAAACTGCGCCAGCAAATTTTTGCTGCCACGCGCGACCTGCTGGTGGCCGAAGCCCACAACCGCCCTCTGCTTCTCATCCTCGAAGACCTGCACTGGGCCGACGAAGCCTCGCTCGATCTCATTGCCTTCCTGCTCGACTCACTGCGCGACACGCCCCTCATCATTTACGCCATCTCGCGCCCGCTTCAGATTGGGGCGCTGGCCGAGATCGCCGAACGCGCCCGCAAACAATTTCCCGATCGTTTCGTCGAGCTGGCGCTTCAAAGCCTGCCGCCCAGCCAGAGCGAGCAGTTGCTTGCCCAACTCCTGGACATGCCGAACATTCCGGGAAGTCTGCGCGATCAGATCATCCAGCGCGCTTCCGGCATCCCGTTTTACCTTGAAGAAATTCTGCGGATGCTGATCGACTCGGGCCTGATTCAACGGGGCGACGACCACTGGCAGTTGAAGCCGGGCGTGGACCTGGCCGCCATCGGCGTGCCCGGCACGTTGCAAGACCTGATCCTCACCCGCTTTGACCGCCTCGAATCGGTTCAGCGCCGGATTCTGCAAGTGGCCTCGGTGATTGGCCGGCAGTTCAGCTTGCCTCTCTTGAACGCCGTTTTAGGCTCGCCGGACGAGAGCGCAACCCGAGTTGCTCTGGCGCATCTGATCGAGCGCGAATTTCTCCTGCCCGACGCCGACGCGCCCGATTCGAAATACGAATTCAAACATATCCTCACCTCGGAAACGATTTACTCGACGTTGCTCAAACGCGAGCGCAGTATCCTGCACGGGCAGGTGGGCGAGGCCATTGAGAAGTTGTATGCCAACCGGCTCGATAGTCAGATCGAACTGCTGGCCCGGCACTATTCCTGGAGTCCGCGCCTCGACCGCGCCCTTCATTATTTGCTTCTGGCCGGGCGCAAAGCACTGCGCGGCCACGCCAATTCGCAGGCTCGCCAACACCTTGAGCAGGCCCTGGTGTTGCTCGCCGAAGTGCGCCACACGCCCGAGCAGGCTTTTGAGATTCACGCCGGCCTGGGCGATGTGCTGATGTTTGCCGGTGAGTATCCTCCGGCGCGCTCTCATTACGAAGATGCGCTCGCCATTATTTCCGCCGAGCCGCTGGCCCGCTCTTTGCAAAAGCGAGTTGTTCTACAACGCAAGGTAGGCACTACGTTTGCCCGGCAAGGCTCTTATGATGAAGCGTTGATGTGTTTTGATCTGGCGAAGGCCACTCTAAATGAGTCGGCTGAACCGGCCTCGCTGGAACGGGCGCAGACTCTCAACGAGATCGGTTGGATCCATTTTCAACGAGGCAAGTTCGACGAGGCCCGGCTTCACTTGCAAGAGGCTCTGGCCCTGGTGGGCAAAACGCCGGCTCATGACATCGTTGCCTCCATTAATAATCGCTTGGGCGCTGTCGCCTTTGAAAGCGGCGACCTGACCCGGGCTGCCGACTACGTGCGCCAAAGCCTGGCGTTGAGTGAGGCGATGGGTGATGTGGCCGGCGTGGCGCGAGCCTATAACAACCTGGGCATGATGAGTTGGCGGCTCGGCGAGTGGAAGCAGGCATTGGAAAATTACAGCCATTGCCTGAGACTGTTGGAGCAAATTGGCGACGCCGACGGCATTGCCATTGCTCACAACAATCGCGGCCTGCTGTTCACCGACCAGGGCAATGTGGCCGCGGCCCGGGCCGAGTTGGAGCTTGGGCTGAAGGTGGCGCAACAAATTGGCAATATGTTTTACGTGGCTCGCGCTCACATGAATCTGGGCCGTCTGTGGAATGCGGTGGGCGACTGGGACAAGGCCGCCGCTCACCTGACTGAGAGTGAGGTGTTGTTTGCCGAGATTGAGACCCGCGATACGTTGGCCGATGTGCTTCTGCTGGAGAGCGAGATGTGTGTTGGCCGGGGCGAACTGGAACGAGCGCGCGGTTTGATTTCTCAGGTGCAAGTGATTTTGAAAGAGGCCAATCAGGCCGAGTCTGACCACCAGGGCTGGCTGGCCCGGCAAGTGGGCATTATTGCTCTGACGGAAAACAACTTTGTCGGAGCTGAGGCCGCACTACGAGAAAGCGCCGCTATTTTCCAGCGGCTGGATGCTCAATTTGAGAATGCGAAGACGAATTATCAGTTTGGCTTGCTGGCAAGTAAGATGGCGAATGCGGTTCAAGCAAAATGTCATGGAGAAGAAGCCCGGCAGGTCTTCGAAAAACTGGGCGCGAAGCTGGAGTTGGAGAAGTGCAACAAGTTGTTGAGCGAGTTGTGAAAACAGGGAGCAGGGTGAGCCGCTCCCTGTTTTATTTATGGCCGATGTCATTTTTTCGATAAGCTACCCTCCGTCCTCCAAAAAGCCAATCCATTGTTTGCTACCGGCCCACTGGCCGAAGCCTGTGCCGTTCACATATCCTGCGGCGAAGCTTGCATCGCCGTAACTACCAGCCCATTGGCCGAAACCACCGGCCCACTGACCAAAGCCGCCAGCCCACTGGCCAAAGCCGCCGGCCCACTGACCAAAGCCGCCAGCCCACTGGCCGAAACCACCGGCCCACTGGCCGAAACCACCGGCCCACTGACCGAAACCACCGGCCCACTGACCAAAACCGCCAGCCCATTGCCCAAAACCATCGCCGCGCAGTTGGAAGGTTTCAGTTTCGGGATTGTAGTAAGAGTAGCCTTCGTAGTGAACCTCGCCGCGCAAGTCAGCCTGGATGTCCATGCCCTGGTTGGCTGAGAGGGCAGGCAAGTCACCAAACACTGCCTCGGATGCCGCCGCCCGGCCAGCGCCCTGTTGCCACATGCTGTAGAGCGCCCGGCAACTGTCGGGTTCTGTCGTAAGTTGGACGACGCCGGCCGGGCAGGTGGATAAATCAATCCATGGGCGGGCTGTTGCCGTGAGCCGGAACTTGACCTGATCGGGAGTCAAACCGGAGTTGTGGGATAGAACCAGGGTCGCCACTCCGGAGACGGTGGCCGCCGCCTGTGAACTCCCGGCCATTGAGAAGTAGTTGTTGCTGATCTGACTCGCCTGATGGTTGCGCGCAAGATAACTGCGGGCCAGCATGGTGGAGACCATGTGCGCGCCCGGCGCGACCAGATCGGGCTTGACGAAACCGTCGGTGGTGGGGCCGGCGGCAGAGAATGGCGTGATATAGTCGTCGCTCCAATCGCCTGGCGTGTAGTTGTCGGTGAAGACGCCGACCGTGATAGCGTAGGGATTGTAGCCGGGGACGCCGATGCTCATTGCGTCCGGCCCCCCATTGCCGCCGGCGACGACAACTGTGATGCCCGCAGCCCAGGCCGCGGTCACAGCCTGGCTGAGCGGGTCAGCCCAGTAGGGCGCGGCGATTGGCCCGGTCATTGAAAGATTCATCACCTGAATCTTGTATTTGTCTTTATTCTTGACGACCCATTCGATGCCTTTGATGACTTGCTCGTAAGTGCCGTACCCTTCTTCGTTGAGCACGCGCACACCCACGAGCCTGACTCCGGGGGCAACGCCGTTCCATTCACCATCGGCGCCTTTTTGGCGCCCTTCACATCGCGGAAGAGGCCCTTGTGTTTGCCCAGCCCGGTGTCTACAACGGCGACGGTGACACCCTTGCCAATGACGCCTTGCGCCCAAACCACATCAGCGCCGACAACATCTGGATAGTCAGTCGCTGGCGAGTTGGAGCCTGTGCCCACTTCCATGTCATCGCCGTCACCGCCGCCACTGACAAGTTTGACTTGAGTGTTCGGGGTAACAGCAGTGATGCCCGGCTCGGTTTGCAAGCGGCTGATGACCGAGGGCGAGAGTAGCGCGCCGACAGCGTGAATGATCTCCAGCCGCGAAGTGACCGTGCCGCCGTAACGCTCGACGATGCCGCTGAGGCGATCAATATTGCCGCCCTGGACGATGTAGGATTGCGGGCTGGCCGAAGCAAGCGCGGGCGCGCGGGAGGGCGCGGCCAGCAACGCTGCGATGAGAGACAGGGCAATCATCGTTGATGCGATGCGTTTGAAATAACGAGAATGGTTTTTTGTCATGTAACCTCTCTTTCGAGCGCCAGGCACGATGTTTGGAAAATAAAACGGGCCTGGAATTTCCAGGCCCGTTGGAGCAAACAGCGCGTTTTCTCTTCGGAGGCCTGGCGGTCATAACCGCTTTCGCGGTGTTAGACCCATAGCTTTGCGTCTCCAGTTTTCACTGGATTTGCCTTTATCGGAGTTTATTCAGTTTTTACACTGAGCTTAGACTATCACTAACCCAAGTACTGTGATATAAGAATTCGGTACCAGTGCCAGCTCTTTGAGCTACTTCATCTGCCTTAGCACCAGCACCACTTTGCCTTGCACTTGCACGTTCCTCGGATCGGCGTAGATGGGGCCCATTGTCGGGTTGGCGGGTTGCAGGCGGACACGACCGTTTTCGAGATAGAAGTGCTTGAGCGTCGTCTCTTCACGATCATTCAGCCACACGGCCACCATTTCGCCGTTGCGGGCCTGCTCTTGCTTTCGCATCACCACAATATCGCCGTCGTTCACCATCGCGTCAATCATCGAGTCGCCGCGCACTTGCAGGGCGAACAGATTTTCCGGGTCTTTGACCAGGCCGCGCGTGATCTCAATGGCTTCGTCCGGGGCGAATGAAGTGGCGGCGCCCGGCACTGGCACGGGCTGGCTGGCAAAGATACGGCCCACCAGCGGGATTCGGACGACGGGGCCGACGACGTTGCTTAGCACCGCCTCGGCGGCTTCCACCAGCCGCAGGCCGCGCGACACTTTAAGATCGCGGTTGAGATAGCCGTCCTTCTCCAACTTGTTCAGGTTGTAGTTGACGACTGAGGTGGACGAGATGCCCACCTTTTCGCCGATTTGGCGGATGGTGGGTGGGTAGCCGTACTGGCGCTGAAATTCCCGAATAAAATCCAGGATGTCGCGCTGTCGTTCCGAAAGTTTGCCTTTAGCCATGTTACTCTCCAATCTCCAGACCGGATGGTCTATTGTTGATGCTCAGATTATATGCGAACGCAAGTTCTAAGTCAACCGGCAAATTTTAAGGCAGGGGTTGTTGACAGGCAGGCGAGATAGAACTAAAGTTCTAGCCATGAAAAGGTGCGCCTGGCCCGGCCAAAACCAGCTAATGATTGACTACCACGATACCGAGTGGGGCGTTCCCGTCCATGACGACCGGAGACTCTTTGAGTTCCTGATTTTGGAGGGGGCGCAGGCCGGTCTGACCTGGCAGACCATCCTCAACAAGCGCGAAAACTACCGCCGGGCGTTTGATGGGTTCGACCCTGTAAAAGTGGCGGCTTATACTGAGGCTGACGTGGCCCGCCTGCTGGCCGACCCAGGCATCGTCCGCAACAAACTCAAGGTGCGGGCCGCCATTAGCAACGCCCGCGCCTTCCTCGAAGTCCAGCGCGAGTTCGGCTCGTTCGACAAGTACATTTGGGGTTTTGTCGGCGGCCAACCCATCAAAAACAGTTTCAAGTCCTTGTCCGAGATTCCGCCCAAGACCCAAGAGTCGGACGCGATGAGCAAAGACCTCCTCAAGCGCGGTTTCAAGTTCGTCGGCTCGACAATTTGCTATGCCTTTATGCAGGCGGCGGGCCTGGTGAATGATCACGCGGTGGATTGCTTTCGCTACGATGCAGTCTGATGGATAAGAATACCTTTGTCGTGATTCGAAGGCGCGGCCCCGCCTGGGTCGCAGGCAAAACCATGCGCGAGCAAGAGGGCTGGCCCGAACACGCGCAGTTTATGAACCAACTGGCCGCCGAGGGCTTTGTTCTGCTTGGCGGGCCGCTGGCCGATACTGGTGAAATCCTGCTGATCGTCGAAGCCGAGAGCGAGGCTGAAGTCCGCGAAAGGCTCTATGATGATTCCTGGAGCGTCTCTGGCTTGTTGGTGGTTCAGAGTGTTCGACTCTGGAATATTCTTTTGGTCTCTCAACAGAAGCAATAGGAGAAGCTATGGACGACTCGCTCGTTGACACTTGGAACATCCACTGCCGCATCAACCTCTACCTGCTCGAAGCGATTCCTTCGGAAGCATTGGAAGACACGGCAGGCGGCAAGGGCCGGAGCGTGGGCGCGATGTTTACCCATGTTCACAACACGCGCTTGATGTGGTTGGAGTTGACGCCTGACTTGTCGAAAGGGCTGACGAAGATTCCGAAAGAGAAAACGGGCGACAAGAAGCTGTTGAAGAAGTCGTTGGAAGCGTCGGGCCAGGCGATGGCGAAACTAATAGAGGCGGGCGCGCAGGCGGGAAAAATCAAAGGCTTCAAGCCGCATCCAACCGCGTTCGTCGGTTATGCCATTGCCCACGAGTCCTATCATCATGGCGAGATTGGAGTCGCCCTGAGCCAGTCCGGCCACCCGCTGGACAAGAAAGTGGCTTATGGAATGTGGGAGTGGGGGGTGAGATGAGGACAACGGATTTGACGAATTCAAAGGATCAATCGCTATCCGTGTAATTCGTTGAATCCGTTGTCTTATTTATGCCCCAGCAATTCCACCGCCGCCGTCACCGCCGGATCATTTTCAAACGTAAACGTGTCCCAGTCGGCGAAGGCTTCCACGTCGGGCACAATGCCGGTTTGCTCCCAAAATTCATGCGACACGGGCGGGTCGAATCGTTCCTGCGCAATCCAGGCCCGCGAGCCATCTTCAAAGTCGTAGCCGTACATGGTCTCCACGTTGCCTAGCGTCGTCTGGCCGACAATTTTCGCCCGCCCGATGTCTCGCAGAATGCCGGAAAAAATTTCGCCAAAGCTCACGGTGTCCTCACCCACCAACACCACCAGCGGCACGGTCTGCGAGTTGTGAATGGGATTAGAAGCGACGTTGAACGAGCGCGAGTCATTGCGGCTTGCAAATTCACCCAGCTTGCCGGACGTGAAGTAACTCAAAATGGGTTCAACCACCAAACTTGATCCGCCGCCGTTCATCCGGTTGTCCAGAATCAATCCATCAAGATCGCCAAAATCCTGCAGGGCCTGCTCCACCTGGCCGGGAATGGTCTCGTCGAAGAAGGTGGGCAGGAAGATGTAGCCGATGCGCGAGCCGTCGGTCGTGTTCACCAGTTTGGCGTCAATGGGCTGAGGGTCGGTGATGCGATAACGAATGAATGCCAGGTCTCGCGGCGACTGCCCCGGCGACTCCACCGACAACACTACCGCCGAACATTCGGGGCCGCGCACCCACTGCGGATGCGCCTCGCCGTCCTGCGCAATCGGCGAGCCATCTACAGCCAGAATGCTGTCGTGGGCCTTTAACCCGCCGCGCTCTGCCGACGAGTTTGGAAAGACGGCCAGCACCGTCACCCGCCCCTTTTCAGGAAGCGACTGCACCAGGATTCCAATTCCCACATAATCCAACGCCCCTGACAAATCCGCGTTTGAGGCCGCGACTTCTGCCGGCGACTCAAAATGCGAATGTTCGTCGCCCAGATCGGCAATCATCGCATTCATTTCAATATAAAACGTCTCGGTGTTCAGCCCGGCTTCCACTTTGGCCCGATAGTTGTTGACGATGCCGGGCCAGTCCTTGCCGTTGTAATCGGGATAGACGTACACGCGCTCGATAGTGCCTACCAGCTTTTCAAAGATTCGTTTTTGCTCATCGGTCGAAATCTCCGGGTTGCCCGCCACCAGCGGGGTGGCCGTTGGCTCGGCCACAGTGGTGGCCGGTGGAACGGTGGCCGGTGGGACGTTTTGACAGCCGGGCGGCGTGTAGAGAATCGGTGGCGCGCCTTCAATGTCAATTGGCGTAAGCGGAGTCTCGGTGATAACCGGAATCGTCGGGGCGTCCGTCACTGCCGGGGGCGGCGCGAGAGTCGGCTCAACCGGAGTGAAGGCGCGGGTGAGGGTGTTGCACGACAGAGTGAGGAGCAGAAGGGCAACGAGTGATAAACGTCTAACTGGCATTGGCGATTCTCCGAATGTGTTCAGGCGTGGTTCCACAACATCCTCCGATAATGTTCGCTTTCCATTCTCTGGCGTAGTTGGCGTAAGCGTCCGGCTCGATGGCGTCGGTGCAAACCCAGTTGCCGTCGGCGTCGGCATAGCCGATGTTGCCGTAAGCGATCAACGGCAGGTCGGTGGCCGAGCGTAACTCTTTGAGGCAGTCGGCGATGACGGGTGTGGCTGTGCAATTCACGCCAACGGCGGCCACGCCGAGCGGGGTCATCACCTGCGCCGCCGCTGTGAGCGACTCGCCGGAGAGCAAACGCCCGTCTGCGCCGCACACAAAGCTGACGATAGTTGGCAGGCCGGTGATGACGGCCAGCCTGGCCGCAATCGCTGCCTCACGGATCGTGTTCATGGTTTCGATGAGCAGAAGGTCAACCCCGGCTTCGACGAGATGATGGACGCGCTCGGAATGTTCGGCCCGGCACTCGGCCTCCGGCGGCACAAGTTGTGGCTGGTAACAGTCCTCAAGCGGGGCAATGGAGCCGGCAATGTAGGACGATTTGCCCGCTTCGCGTCGTCCTACTGCCTCTTTTGCCACTGCCACCGCTCGCTGAGTCAGTTCGCGCGCTTGATCATGATAGGCGCTTTTCGCCAGCGCCCGGCGATGCGCGCGAAAGGTATTCGCGGTGATGATGTCGGCCCCGGCGTTGAGATAGTCGAGATGAACCTGGCGCAGAACGTCGGCGGCAGAGTCGGCCAGCAGGGCGTTGGCCGACCACAGCGGCAGGCCAATGTCCACACCCCGGCGATCCAGTTCGGTGCCGGTTGCCCCGTCGAGAATCAGAGGGGTGGATTGGGAAAGTTGGGAAAGGAAGGAAATCAAAGGGTTGGAGATTAGAGAATTGGAGAATTGGAGGTTGGAGATTCAGGGGCCGCCGCCGGCGGGCAGGTTGGTGGGCGTTTGGCCGCTGGGGTCGTAGACGAAAACGCTGGTGCCAAGCTCGGCCCAGTTGTAGAGCCAGAACGAGTCGATGGGTGAGAGGTTGACACAGCCGTGCGATTTGCGGAAGCCGTAGCCGTCGTGCCAGTATGCGCCGTGCAGGGCGATGGACTGATCGAAATACATCGTCCAGGGCACATCTTCGAGAAAATAGAAATCAGATTTGTCGGCGGCGTACGCGCCGCTCATCTTGGTGCTCTCCAGCTTGCTGTAAATTTGGAAGAGGCCGGGGCGGGTAGGCCATGCGCCCAGGCCGCTGGAGACGAGTGAGGCGTACACCATCTGCTCGCCTTCGTAAACGGACATCGTCTGCTCAAACAGGTTGACGGCTATCCACTTGCCGGTCACGCCCTCCGGCGGCCCGATGACTTCGACGACGGACAGGTTGCGCTGTTCCACCCACTGGTCATTGCCCACCAGATACCAGTCGTACTCGCCCGCGCGCCTTTTGCCGTAAATCTGGACGAGGTCGTAACGGTTGAGAACGGGGGCTTCAGGATTCTTCTGGCCGTTCGGAGTGAGGCGCGGCTGGAACTTGCGCACGACCCAGGCGAAGGGGCGCTGGGGTTGTTCGGCCAGCAGAAAGCCTTGATAATCGGATGGCGAGACCAGCGACAGGTCGGCCCGGCGCATGTATTCATCGCTGTTGATGCGGATGAACTCTTCGCCGTTGTATTCAACCGTCTTGCCAATGCTAACGTAGATGAAGCCTTTGCGGATGGCGCGTTTCACGACGCCCGCCGCCGCATCTTCCGGCCTGGCGAACACGGGCGCATCGGCAACCGTGACTCTGGCGTAAGCGCGGGTGATGGGCGGTTGGGCTGGCTCGAAGAAGGCGACTTCGAGCGCAGGCAGTTGGGCCGGCAGTTCGTAACGCTGGCGCAGTTCGGCCCGCCCGCCGGGGCCTTCCAGCGGGCACTGGCCCATGTGCGCCAACTGATACCCAGCCACGCACAGGTCGCTTTGGTCTTCGAGGGAAGACACGGGTGACGGCGCGTCCTCGGCCTTCGCCATTGGCGTGAGGGCGAAGAGCAGAACATATAAGACAATGCCGATGAGAGTGCGGCGCATGGCAGGATTATACACCGCTGAGGAAAACGGCAAGTGAGGCTGCGGCATTCGTGTGCACGTAAAACATGTCGGCCACGAATTGAAGATGCTCGGGGCGGGTTGCCCGCTTCGCGTCCGCACCACTCCGGCAGATTTGGCCCCGACAACCTTTGATGCTGTTGGCGAATTGTTGCGCCCACTACTGGCAACGGATTTTGTAACGGATGTAACGGATAGCGCGTCCATCCGCTACATCCGTTACCTCATCCGTTGCCGATTTCGCCAACAGTATCAATCTTTGCGCGCACACGGCATTCCAGGCAATCGCTGTTGTTGACAGGAAACAGGAGTGGCGTACACTTTAGCCATGATTGGCTGTTTGCGGCACATAGGTTTTTCATGCCGCAGCGGCCATAAAAATTTACGGGCGCACCGGTCATAACACTTTTAAGGGCGGTGCGGTTTAAAATAGAGTTGGCCCGCAGTTCATTACTTTCAACTCACAGGTTGAGCTATGTTCAATTTCCTGAGCTATGCCGGAGCTATCGAACGATTGATGAGCGAGTGGTATTCCTACTCGAGGGAAGCGCTACAGCAATCAACGGATTTAGGGTTTGCGCGGGAGCACTTCGTGAAGGATGTTTTATCAAGCTTTCTTCCAAAGAACATAGTTATAGGAAGCGGAGAGATCATCGATGGCCGAGGGCAAAGGTCAGGTCAACAAGACGTGATCATCTATCGCGGGGATTTCCCTGTTATCACCAGCTTGACGCCGGTCAACACCTATTTGGCTGAAGGGGTTATCGCCGTCATTGAAGTGAAGTCGAATCTCTCAACTGGTGAACCAATAAGCTTATTCTCGGCATTTAGAAGTTCTCAGAAGGTATTATTGCTTCAGAAAGGAGCCGGGATAGTCAATGGCACTGATGCTGAGGTGAGAAAACTTCAAAAACTGAGTAGCATAAGGGCGTACGTTGTTGGGTATGCTGGCTGGAAGGACACGAATGTGTTTCTTGAGCACTTCCGCAATGCTGGTAATCAGGTTGGTTGGGACAATGCACCGCATCTGATATACCAACCTGGACTATGTCTATTACAAAATGACGGCTTAATGGATTTCGGTAATGATGATGGTTCAACAAGGTTTTTCTTACACGACGAAGGGTATGCGTTTTCAGTGCTTTTACATCACCTCTTGAAAGTCATAATGTTCAACACCAACGGCTTGGTCGTTCAAGCTCAAGGGATCGATGCATCCATGCGTTACTACTTGGATCCGTATTTCAACTTCAACCCGCCATTGAAATTCACTAAACTCCGACTACAGGTTTCAGGAGATGCGTAGTGGATTTGTCGAGCATACCAGATTGCGGCCCAACAACCGCATGGAGCCGATTTGCTCCGCTGGCGCTCCGCAAACGGCTGATGTGTACCCGTTGGGCGCGCAGACTTAATTCGGCGGGTCAGTATCAATTCAAGTGTGACACGATGACAATAACTGGAGCAATCGCCCCCAATTTTCATGAAGGTACTCGCTCTGAATACTTGGCACAGTACATCTTCTCGGCGTTTGGCACTTCCACTCCTGTCCCGCATCCCGAGGATGCCGGAATCGATTTGTACTGTACGCTCGGCACCCGGATTGGGCATAGACTGCATGTGCAGAACTATTACTTTGTGCAGGTGAAAAGTGAGAAACGCGAAATTGGATATGAGGACTCGAAATCAGTGGAATGGTTGCTCAGCCACAAGTATCCTTTGTTAATATGCCTCATTGACAAAAAAGCCAATTCAGTTCAGGTGTATCAAACCCTGAGCATAACGACATGTTCCGCCAAGATTGGGATTAAGTCTCTCACGCTAGTTCCTGATTCCGATGAGCATCTGTTTGATGTCTTCCAGCCAGCAGAAAGTATGGAAGTGCCCCTTGGAAGGCCAATATTAGATTTCACTTCAGACAAAATGGCCGATCAACAGTGGGTTAATAACGCCATGGCTGTGATCAAGTCATGGGTCGAACTTGACCAGTACAATATTGACCAGAAGGCACTCGGCGTTCCTTTCTTCGTTGTTCCTGTCGGTTATAGGACTAATGAGCCATTAGAGCCTGCCACAAAGTTTATTGGAGCATCCCATGATCTTGGAGCAAGCTCTGAACAGCAAGCTAGACTTTCCGATGCTACCTTTAAGACACTTTCCTTCTTCGCCTTCCACTCGGCTATACTGAACGAAAGCAAGACTTTCCAACTCATCTACGATTTGACACTACAGCTCATGTCACGATACAGAATGACCGATACTTGGGGTATCCGGCTATTAGTGCTGGCTTTGAACACTGGGGCAGAGAAATTTGGCCTGCCGCACATTGGTATGCGAGAATCGAGCGGACAAGATATCGAGATACCCACAATCGAGATCCGCCCCGCAACGTAATCCTTCTAGCCTGGATCGAAAAGGGCCGCGAACTGTTTTGTGCCAATCCATCCATAGAGGCAAGAGCAATGAGCGCACAACCCAAGAGAAGCAGCGATCCCGAATGGCGAATCACACAGCACGATACACTAGGCTCGGTGGTAGTCTCACAGTTAGGCACTGTACTATTTCAAATCGACTCAGCAACGGGTGTCATGCAGTTTTGGGATAAAAAAGCGAAGCGCACAATATCAGTTAATATCGATGAGTTGAGAAAAGTTATCGGCAAACAAGATTCAAAAGAATAGCGCCACAGCGGTATATGATTTTGGCGCATGGTCACGTCGCCCAAGTTTCGGGCGGCAGGGAGATCACCCTCCCCGCCGCC
The DNA here is from genome assembly GCA_016197225.1 of Chloroflexota bacterium. NCBI lineage: Bacteria > Bacillati > Chloroflexota > Chloroflexota bacterium. Next base: position 163,103 of record JACPWC010000056.1, on the reverse strand, counting down.
GATTCAGAATCGTGCGTGAGACTCGTTTCGCGGCCTCACACGGCTCCTCAGTCATCGGGTCTTTGTCATAGATACCTAACCCTGCGCTGGTTGCCCCGCCTTTCGTACTCCTTCGTATGACTTCCTGGATCAAAAAAGGGGCAGACACACAGGTCTGCCCCTACAAAACTACGCCGTCTCGGCTTCCAACTCCTCTTTCGCCTTCTTCGAAAGCTTGCCACGCTCGTCGGCGCTGAGGATACGCTTGCGGATGCGGATGTTTTGCGGCGTGACTTCGAGCAGTTCGTCCTCGGCGATGTACTCGATGCACTCGTCGAGGCTCATCTTGCGGGCCGGGGTCAGGCTCACTAGAATTTCGGCGCGGGCGGCGCGCACGTTGGTCAATTGCTTCTTCTTGGCAATGTTGACGCTGAGGTCGCCGGGCCGCTGGTGCTGGCCGATGACCATGCCTTCGTACACTTCGGTGCCGGGTTCGATGAACAGGTAGCCGCGCTCTTCGGCGTTGCGGATGGCGAAGGCGGTGGCTGTGCCGGTCTCCCAGGCCACGAGCGAGCCTTGTGAGCGTTCGGGGATGGAGCCGGCCATAGGCAGGTAATCGTGAAAGAGGGTGTTCATCACGCCCATGCCCTGAGTGGCGGTGAGAAACTGCTGGCGGAAACCGAGCAGGCCGCGGGTGGGCACAACGTAGGTGAGATAAACCGAGCCGTCGCCGCCGTTGACCATGTTGATCATCTGGCCGCGCCGGTTGCCTAACATCTCGATGACGGTTCCGGTGTGGGCCTCCGCCACTTCCACATGAACTTCCTCAAAGGGTTCCAGCGTCTCACCCGCTTCCCCTTTGCGGAAAATCACTTCCGGCTTCGACACTTGAAACTCATAACCTTCGCGGCGCATTGTCTCAATCAAAATGCCCAGGTGCAGTTCGCCCCGCCCGGAGACGAGGAAGGTGTCGGCCTTATCCGTTTCTTCGACGCGCAGGGCGACGTTGTTCTTGAGTTCGTCGAAGAGGCGCTCGCGGATTTTGCGCGAGGTGCCCCACGTGCCTTCGCGTCCGGCGAACGGGGAGGTGCTCACGCCAAAGGTCATGCGCACCGTGGGAGCCTCCACCCGAATCGGCGGCAGGCCAACCGGATTTTCCGGGTCGGCGATGGTTTCGCCGATGCCAATAGCCTCGATCCCGGCCAGGGCGATGATCTCCCCGGCCTCGGCGGCTTCCACTTCCACTCTCTGCAATCCCTGAAAGACAAACAGGTAGCGGACTTTCGACATCGTCACCTGCCCGTGCAAGTCAATACGGGCAATCTCTTGCCCCAGTTGAATGCGCCCGGCAAAAATGCGGCCCACGGCGATGATGCCTTTGTAGTCGTCGTAGCTCTGGTTGGCGACGAGCAATTGCAGGGGCGATTCGGCATCCACTTCCGGCGGCGGGATGTGTTCGAGGATGGCGTCGTATAACGGCTGGTAGTCCGGCCCCAGTTCCGGGGTGAGGCCGGCCTGCTGGCTGAGGGCGTTGGTGTAGACGATGGGGAAGCTGGCCTGTTCTTCGCTGGCCCCGAGTTCGATGAAAAGGTCGAAGGTTTTGTTGAGGGTGTCAGCCGGGGTGGCGTCTTTGCGATCCACTTTGTTGATGACGACGATGGCCTTGTGGCCCATTTCCAGCGCCTTGCGCAGGACGAACCGGGTTTGCGGCATGGGGCCTTCGGCGGCGTCCACCACCAGCAAAACCCCGTCCACCATGCCCATCACCCGCTCGACTTCGCCGCCAAAATCGGCGTGTCCGGGGGTGTCCATGATGTTGATCTTGATACCGTTGTAGACGACGGCGGTGTTCTTGGCCAGGATGGTCATCCCGCGCTCGCGCTCCAGGTCGTTCGAGTCCATGACCCGCTCGGCCACCTGCTGGTTGTTGCGGAAGGTGTGGGCCTGCCGAAGCAGGCCGTCCACCAGGGTGGTTTTGCCGTGGTCAACGTGGGCGATGATGGCGATGTTGCGGAGGTTGGTGCGTTTTGTGAGCATAGCTTCAATCATCAATAACCAATAACCAGTAATTAGTTATTGGTTACTGGTTATTGCAAACAAAAACCCCGGCGGTGGTGCAGGCCGAGGTTGAGACTCGATAGTGCTAGGGAGATGATACCACGAAGGAGGCAGGGCGTAAAGATTTGGACTGATGGCCTAGTTGACGGTTTTTTTTCAGCATAGTAAAATCGCGGCCAATTAGGATGCAGTAAGTTCTCGGAGGTCTCACTTTTGATGGTCTGGGCGGGTCGTTGCTCAGGCCATTTTTCGTGAGCAAAGCGAGGGACGCTAGCGCCTAACAACCCTATTTTTTGTGCCATAGGAGGCAAGTCCAATGTCAGACGAACGTATTACCGGTACCGTGAAGTGGTTCAATGCCACCAAGGGCTACGGCTTCATTGCCCATGATGGCGGCGAGGACGTGTTTGTCCACTATTCGGCCATCGAAATGGAAGGCTACCGCAAGCTCAAAGAAGGCCAGATGGTAGAGTTTTCCATTGAGAAAGGCCCCAAGGGTTTGCAAGCCGCGAACGTGACTCTCAAATAACGCTCTCTCCAACAAACCAAACGCCTCTGCCAAGACCCGGCAGGGGCGTTTTTTTAACTCCGTTCCCGCTTGAGCACCGTTGTGGAAGAACATCACAACAGGGGAGGGAACTCCCTTCCCTTGTTGGGTGCAGTTTCCAACGGGGGAAGGGGTGGGGATGGGGGCAAGGCCTACGGCTCAAACGCCAAAATAACCAGCCCTCTCGTCAAGTCACTTGCATAAACACACGTAGTTTTCTGGCCGCCCACTTCGCAGGCGTGCAGGCGCACGCCCCAAACGCCGTCATAAATGTCGCTTCCAAAAACGCCCTCGGTTTTTTTCGAGCGCACTGCTTTAAAGGCGTAAGGCTCCACGGTCGGCGCGTTGGGGTCGCTCACGTCATATTTAAAGACTCGCACGCCGTCGGTGTACCAGCCCACGTAGAGCAGGTCGCCGTCCACCAGCATATTGTGCGGCGACGAAAACGGCCCGTCGAGGGCAACCTGCAACACTTCTTTCGGCTCGGAAAGATCGCGGATGTCATACATCCGAAGCTGGCTGGTTTCCCCGTCGTAATTCACCTCATCTTCGACAAAGACAAAATTGCCGTCAGCCGTTGGGTAAGCCTGGTGAATCTCCAGCCCGTCCGGGTCAATGCTGTTGGGCGGGTTGAGCGGCTTCACCTCGGCCCCCGACTCCAATTGCCCCCGATCCAAAATGACCAGCCCCGCCGCCCAGTAAGCCACGTACACCCGGTCACCGACAATCGTGGTATCGTGAACAAACGTGCTTTCACTGCGAAGCGGGTGGGAGTAATGCCCGACTTCGTAAACGTGAGTCAGGTCGCGAATATCCAGCACCCGCAAGTCGCCGGTGTTGACTGCTGACGCATAAATGTAAGCGCCGTCGCCGTTTTCGTCGCGACTGATCTGGGTAGTGTGCGTGTCACACCAGGCTGAAGACGAGCCGGTGTTTTTGCCCTCGTAGCGCCCAATCAAAATTGGGTTGGCCGGGTCGGTCACTTCCACAATTGCCACGCCGCACAAGTTGCTGGGGCTTGGCTCCAACGAGAGCGAGAGGAAACGGCGCTCGCCCTGCTTGAACGCCTTGACATCTGCCGTGTAAGTGTATTCGTTCCACTGCCACATGCCGGCGATGGCCGGGTTGGCTGGGTCGGTGACATCGGTGATGAAGAAGGCGGCGTTGAAGGCCAGAGACTGGGCGACGTACAGATGGCCGCCCGTCTCAAACAGATCAAGTTCGCCGTTGAAACAGAAGCCGCTGGGCACGTAGGCAACTTCGACGATCTTGTCGCCGTCCAGGCCGAGCGGCGACTCGCTGCACTCGGTGGGCGGGGTGGCGATTTTCTCCAGCGCCAGCACGAACGGCGTCGCCGTCGCGCGCGGGGGGAGGGTGGGTGAAATTGGGATGGCCCCGGACTCGGTCGGGGCCGGTGGCCGGGTGGGGAGGGGAGGCGGTGTCACCCCAAAACTTAGTTGACGGACGATGGCGTTGCAAGACAGAGTCAGCGGAATGAGGAGCAGGAGCGGGAAGAGTCGTTTCATGAGTTTGATATACTCCGTTATGATAAAGGCAGGATTAAGGGAAGATGACGACTTTCAACTTTTCCATTTCACTTGAGGTTCGCTACTCCGACCTGGACGCCCAGGGCCACCTCAACCATGCCCGCTACCTGTCGTTCATGGAGCAGGCCCGGCTTAAGTACATCATCGCCGCCGGTCTGTGGGCAGATGTGCATGATTTTAACGCAGTGGGCCAGATTGTGGCCGAGGCGACGTGCAGTTACAAACGCCCGGTTCTGCTGGGCCAAATGGTGGAGGTGGCGGTTTGCGTCTTGCGGCTGGGCAATAAAAGCATGGATATGGAATACAGGATGCTGGTGGACGGGGTGGAGGTGGCAACGGGCCGCACGGTGCAGGTGGCTTACGATTATGCCGCGGGGCGCTCAATTCTCATTCCAGATGAGTGGCGGGTGAAAATATCAGCCTTTGAAAAGCTTTGATATACAATTGAAACAACCTGCGTCCTATTCAGCGCGCTTGTTTGCGGGCGTACAATGGCCGGCAGGAGGGCTTCATTATGGACATTTATTTTTATAACACCCTGACTCGCGCCAAAGACAAATTCGAACCGCTCACGCCGAACGAAGTGAAGATGTACACCTGCGGCCCGACCGTCTATCGCTACGTCCACATCGGCAACCTGCGCACCTGGCTCATGGCCGACCTCGTCCGCCGGGTGCTGGAATACAACGGCCACTCGGTGACCCAGATCATGAACATCACCGACGTGGGCCATATGGCCGAAGACGACTCGCTCACCATCACCCCCGGCGAAGACAAGGTATTGGCCGCCGCCGCCGCCGAAAAGAAAACGCCCGCCGAGGTCGCCGCCTTCTACACCGCCGACTTCCTCGAGTCGCTGGCGGCCATGAACATCCAACCGGCCCAGCACTACCCCAAAGCCACCGACCACATCAACCAGATGCTCTCGCTCGTCGAAGAGTTGGAGAGCAAGGGGCTGGCTTACGAAAAGAACGGCTCGGTCTTCTTCGACGTTTCAAAGTTTCCCAACTATGGCCGCCTCTCCGGTCACGCCCTGGCCGACTTGCAGGCCGGCATCAACCGGGTGGAGATTGACGAGAACAAAGACGACCCCAGCGACTTTTTGCTCTGGCGCTCGGCGGGTGAGCACCGGCTGGTGCGCTGGCGATCAAAATGGGGGCCGGGCTTCCCCGGCTGGCACATCGAGTGCTCGGCCATGAGCATGGAATACCTGGGGCAACAGTTGGACATTCACACCGGCGGCGAAGACCTGGTATTCCCCCATCATGAAAACGAGATCGCGCAAAGTGAAGGCGCGACTGGCCTCCCCTTCTCTCGCGTCTGGATGCACGGCGCGCACCTGCTGGCCGAAGGCCGCAAGATGGCCCGCTCGGTGGGCAACGTCTTGCGCCTCAAAGACTTGCACGAAGAAGGCATTGAGCCGCTGGCCTTCCGCCTGCTCTGCCTCGGCATCTACTATCGCGGCCACATGAACGTCACCTGGGACTCGCTCCACGCCGCTCAAAGCTCGCTGGAGCGCCTGCGCCGCTACGCCAACGAATGGCGGGCCGACACCAGCACCACCGAAATGTCCAACACCGTCCTCAACAGTTATCGCGGCAAATTCCACACCCTCATCAACGACGACCTGGGCTTCCCGCAAGTCCTGCCGTTGATCTGGGAGATGGCCAAGTCTGACCTGCCGCCCTCGGCCAAAGCCCTAGTGTTGAACGAGTGGGATAGCGTGCTGGGACTCCGCCTCTTCGACGTTGCCGCCGCCTCTGCTTCCCCAACCGATCTCTCGCCCGACGAGCGCTCGCTCATTGAGCAACGCGCCGCCGCCCGCGCCGCCAAAGACTTTGCCACCGCCGACCGCCTCCGCGCCGAACTTCTCACTCACGGCCTCCTCGTCCGCGACGGAAAAGAGGGGCAAGTGTGGGAGCGAGTCCAAAAATAGAAGATAGATGTCGGAAGTCAGAAGTCAGATTTCCGACCTCTGAACTCCGACCTCTGACCTCTAATCTCTATGCCCATTCCTCACGACTACCACATGCACTCCGACTTCTCGTGCGATTGCAAATTCCCGATGGCCGAGATGTGCCGGAGCGCCGTTGAAAACAGCATCCCCGAAATTGGCTTCACCGAACACTACGATCTCCACCCCGGCGAAACCTGCCGCGACTGGTTCAAGCTGGAAGCCTGGGCCGCCGAGCTTGAGCGTTGTCGTCAAACGTTCGCCGGTCGGCTCATCATCCGCGCCGGAATCGAAATCGGCGAGCCGCATATTTATCAAACTGAAGCGCAGGCCATGCTCCAGCGTTACCCGTTCGATTACGTTCTTGGCTCGCTTCACTGGGTCGGCCCGGAGACGATCTTCGATCCCAATTACTTCCGCTCCCGCACCGCCGACGAAGCCTTTCGTCAGTTCTTTGAAGAATTAGAAGCCGTGACTCGCGTCGGCGGCTTCGACATCCTCAGCCACTTCGACGTGCCGGTTCGCACGGCTTCCGAGGTTTATGGCCCGCAAGCGTATGATCCTTGCAACTACGAAGACTGCATCCGCCCGGTGCTAAAAAACTGCATCGAGCGCGGCATCGCCCTCGACATTAATACCAAAGGCCTGCGGAGCAAGTGCAACGTTCTTACTCCGGGCCTGGACATTCTACGCTGGTATGTTGAAATGGGCGGCGAGCGCATCACCCTCGGCTCCGACTCCCACCAGCCCAAATTCGTCGGCGCCGACTGCGAAGTTGCAATGGACACCGCTCGCTCGGCAGGGCTAAAATATGTGATGCAATTTGAGAAGCGAGATGCGAGATTTGTAAAAATTCTCTAATTCTCCACCCAAGAGTCCCCTCATGCCCACCCTCACCCTCGGCCCCCTCTCCGGCTACCTCGCCCGCCCAACCTCCAGCGACGGCCCCTGGCCCGGCCTGATCGTCGTGCAGGAGTGGTGGGGACTGAACGACAACATTCGCAACGTCGCCGACCGTTTTGCCGCCGAAGGCTACCTGGCCTTTGCGCCCGACGTTTATCACGGTGAACTGGCCCAGGTTGGCGAGAACGAAAAGGCGATGGCCCTGATGCAGAAATATGGCCTGGACGCGCCGCAAGCCATTCATGGCGTTTACCCGGCGCTCAGAGCGCACCCGGACTGCAACGGCAAGATCGGCGCGGTGGGCTTCTGCTTCGGCGGGCGCATGGCCCTCAATCTCGCCATCCTCGAGCCGGGCCTGAAAGCCGCCTGCACTTTCTACGGCGGGCGCATGGAAATGCTCTTCGATAAGCTTGGCGCGATTCGCTGCCCGGTGCTCGGCCTCTTTGGCGACGCCGACGTTTCCATTCCCGTTGGCGCCGTCGAGCAATTTGATAAACTGCTCACCGGGCACAACATCCCGCACGAAGTCAAAGTCTATCCCAATTCCGGCCACGCCTTCTTCCGCGATGACGACCCGCAAAGCTATCGCCCTCAAGCGGCGGCAGATGCCTGGGAACGAGTCAGGAAGTTCTTCAAGGCCAACTTGAATTGACAACGATTTCCGTCAACGGATTTACCGGATTGAGCGGATTTCAAAAAACAAATTATCAAATCCGATAAATTCGTTCAATCCGTTGACGAATCTTTTATGCCAGCAACTATCTGCGAAGTTCGCCGTCTCGGCCTAATCCCTTACCAAGAAGCATGGGAACTGCAAAAGCGCCTGGCCGCCGAGCGCGCCGCCGATTCGATTCCCGACACGCTTCTCCTGCTTGAGCACCCGCACACGTACACGCTTGGCCGCTCCGGTCACATTGAGAATTTGTTATTGGGCGAAGAAGAAAGGGCAAAGCGTGGCGTGACAGTGGAATGGGTGGATCGCGGCGGCGACATCACCTATCACGGCCCCGGCCAACTGGTGAGCTACCCGATTCTCAGGTTGGGCCGCCCGGTAGATGGAAACGGCCACCTCCCTCAAGCCGATTACGTCGGCTACGTTCGCCAACTTGAAGAGGCGCTGATTCGCGCCCTGGCCCACTTTGGACTCGTGTCAGGCCAAATCGGCGGCCTGACCGGAGTCTGGGTGCAACCCGACGTGGCCTCGCGTTGCCCGCACTGCCCGCCGCACGCCCGGCTCGCCCCGTCCAAGATCGCCGCCATCGGTGTCAAAGTGGACGCTAAAGGAATCAGCCAGCACGGTTTTGCCCTCAACGTCGAGCCGGACATGACTTACTTCGACGGCATCGTCCCATGCGGCATCAAAGATCACGGCGTCGTCTCAATGGCCGACCTGCTGGCCGAGCCGCCGACGATGACTGAAGTGATGGATGAAGTTGAGGCGCAGTTTGGGAAAGTGTTCGAGAGAGAAATGGTGATAAGTCAAACGACAAAATGAAGGGTATGGCCCCATGACCGTTCAACTTTCGACTTTGCTGGAAGAGATACACGCCTTTGTACAGGAGCAAATCATCCCGCTGGAGGCGGCGCTGTTGAGCGACGGCTTCCGCGCTGTTCTGCCGGCGCTCACCGAGAAACGGCAGATGGTGAAAGAGCGCGGCTGGTGGGCGCCGCACCTGCCGGCGGAGTATGGCGGAATGGGGTTGCGCTTGCTGGAGTTCGCGCAAGTAAGCGAGGCGCTGGGGCGCTCGCCGCTGGGCCACTTCGTCTTCAACTGCCAGGCGCCCGACATCGGCAACATGGAATTGCTGATGACGCACGGCACGCTGGAGCAGAAGGAGCGATTTTTCCTCCCGCTCGCGCGCGGCGAGATTCGGAGTTGCTTTGCCATGACCGAGCCGGAACATGCCGGATCGAATCCGGTCTGGCTGAGCGCGACTGCGGTGAAAGATGGCGGCGATTACGTGGTCAACGGCCACAAGTGGTTCGCGTCAGCGGCGGAGGGGGCGGCGTTTGCCATCGTCATGGCCGTCACCAACCCTGGCGCGCCCAAACCCCATCAACGCGCCAGCCAGATCATCGTGCCAACGAACACGCCCGGCTTTCGAATCGTTCGCAACATCAAACTGATGGGCGAGGCCGGCGAAGATTACCTGAGCCACGCCGAAGTGATGCTTGAGAACTGCCGCGTGCCGCAGTCGAACCTGATTGGCAAAGAAGGCGCCGGCTTTGCGCTGGCTCAGGAACGACTGGGGCCGGGCCGCATCCATCACTGCATGCGCTGGATTGGCATCTGCGAGCGCGCGCTCGACTTGCTGTGCCGCCGCGCTGTGGCGCGCGAGATTGCGCCCGGCCAGCCGCTGGCGACGCGACAAGCCGTCCAGCACTGGATCGCCGAATGCCGCGCCGAAATCAACGCCTCGCGCTTGCTGGTGCTGGACGCCGCGCGCCGGATTGACGAGGTTGGCGCGCACGCGGCCCGCGTCGAAATTTCAGTTATCAAGTTCTACGTTGCCAACACGCTTCACAAAGTCCTCGACCGCGCGATTCAGGCGCACGGCGCGCTGGGCATCACCGACGACACCGTGTTGTCGTTCTGGTATCGGCACGAACGCGCCGCGCGCATTTACGACGGCGCGGACGAAGTGCACAAGAACGTCGTCGCCCGGCATATTTTGAAAGGCTATGGCCTTGACCTCTCCATCTGACTCTCCCGACCCAAAATGGATCGATCAACCCGCCAGCGTGCGCGCCGGCGAAGCCCTCGACCCGGCGCAGTTGGAATCTTATCTGCGTGAACATTTGCCCGGCGTCGGCGGCCCGCTCACCATTCAGCAGTTTCCCGGCGGCTACTCCAATCTCACGTATCTTCTCCGGGCAGGCGGCCACGAACTGGTTCTGCGCCGCCCGCCGTTCGGCGCGAATATCAAAGGCGGCCACGACATGGGGCGCGAGTATCGCATCCTGGCCGCGCTCCACCCCGCTTATCACAAAGTCCCGAAACCACTGGCTTACTGCGAGGACGTAAGCGTTATCGGCGCGCCGTTCTACGTGATGGAGCGCGTGCGCGGCGTCATCCTGCGCAACAACACGCCTGAGGGCCTGACGCTTGAACCGTCGTTGATGCGGCGCTTGTGCTTCTCTTTGATCGAGACATTGGCGGACTTGCACCGGCTGGATTACGTTGCCGCCGGGCTGGGAGATCTGGGCAAGCCGCAAGGCTACGTCGAGCGGCAAGTAGAGGGCTGGACAAAACGCTACGCGAACGCGCAGACGGACGACATCGCCGAAATGGAGCAGGTGGGCGTGTGGTTGGCCGCCAACCGCCCGCCCGACTCGGCCCCGGCCTTGATCCACAACGATTTCCGTTGCGACAATGTGTTGCTCGACCCGGCAGACCTCACCCGGCCAGTGGCTCTTCTTGACTGGGAGATGGCGACGATTGGCGACCCGCTGATGGACGTGGGCACGACTCTGGCTTATTGGGCAGAGGCGGGCGCCCCGGCCGTTATGCAGGATTTCAGCCTTGTTGGCCGGCCCGGCTTCATCAATCGGCAGGAATTCATCGAGCGATACGCCAGCCAGAGCGGGCGCGATTTGTCGAACATTCTGTTTTACTACGTTTGCGGCCTGTTCAAACTTGGCGTCATCGTTCAGCAGATTTATGCCCGCTATAAGAAAGGCCTGACCCACGACGAACGATTTCGCCCGCTTATTTTCGTCGTGCGCGCCTGCGGCCAAATGGCGGCGCGGGCCATCGAAAAGAATCGGCTTTACCGGCTTTCAGAGTGAATCGATTCAGTCATCTTCGGCCTTTGGCTTGTTCTGCAAAATCCCCTCAATCCGATCCCTCACCTCCGAGGTGAGTTTGGGCGCGACTTCCAACGCTTTCAAGTTCTCGTGAACTTGCGAGACGCGGCTGGCCCCGGTGATCACCGTGCTGACGTTGGGATTCTTCAAACACCAGGCCAATGCCATCTGGGCCATCGTACAGCCGAGGTCGTCGGCCACCGGTTTGAGCTTCTTCACGATCTCGACTCGCTCCGGCGTGATCACGCTCTCCTTCAACCACTCATAGCCTTTGAGGTTGGCCCGGCTGTCGGCGGGGATGCCGTCGTTGTATTTGCCGGTGAGAATGCCCGACGCCAGCGGACTCCAGATCGTCGTTCCCAGCCCGATGTCTTTATACAGACGGGCATACTCTTTTTCCACCCGCTCGCGGTGAAGCATGTGATACTGCGGCTGTTCCATTTGCGGCTTGTGCAGGTGGTGCTTGTCGGCTATCTGCCAGGCGGCCATGATCTCGGCGGCGCTCCACTCACTTGTCCCCCAATACAAAGCTTTCCCTTGAGAGACGATGTCGTGCATCGCCCAAACCGTCTCTTCAATCGGCGTCTCCGGGTCGGGACGGTGGCAGAAGATTAGATCAACATAGTCCAACTGCAGGCGCTTGAGCGAGGCATCAATGCCTTCCATCAGCCGCTTGCGGTTGAGGGTGTTCTCTTCGTTTGGCCCCTCGTGCAGGCCCCAAAAGAACTTGGTGGAGATGACGTAACTGGATCGCCGCCAGCCCAGCTTTTTGAGCGCCGCGCCCATGATCTCCTCCGACTTGCCCAGCGCGTACACTTCGGCGTTGTCGAAGAAGTTGACGCCGGCCTCGTAGGCGGCCTTCATGCACTCCGCCGCCGTCTCCTCGCCAAGCTGATTGTGAAACGACACCCACGAGCCAAACGACAGTTCGCTGACTTTGAGGCCGGAACTGCCCAGACGACGATAATTCATAGCTGTGCTCCTTGTTGAAGTGAAGTGCGCCGATTATACCTGCCCGGAACTCCTGACCGTCTAAAACCCAAAAGTGGCGTAAAATCTAACTGGAGCACCGCCATGACAACTTTAGCCAATCCTCCCGTTCGCCGTGTGGAAATGATGGAAACGTCGCCGCCGCGCCTCACCCATCAAGACTTTATTCGCCTCGCGCCAGAGGATCGAAAAGCAGAACTTATAGACGGGATACTCATTATCATGCCTACTCCCTCTGACATTCACGAGCGCTTGCAAGTGTTTCTTGTCAAAGTGATTGGCCTGTTTGCAGATTTTTTCAGTCTGGGTGAAGTGCGTGGCTCACGATCAGCAGTCCGTATTTCACTTCACCAAACTTATGAGCCTGATATCCTTTTCGTTCGCAAAGATCGACTCCATATCTTTGCAGACAACGAAATTATGGAGGCGCCCGATCTCGTCATTGAGATTCTTTCCAACTCAACCGCTCAATACGATCGTGGCGTCAAGCGCGAGAATTACGAGAAGGCGGGCGTCCGTGAGTTGTGGCTGATTGACCCTTACGGCCCGACAGGCACGCAGTTTTACCAGCGGCAGGGCGAGCGGCTGATTGAAGTTGCGCCCGTAGACGGTATCATCCACTCCGTTGCCTTGCCAAACTTCAAACTCAAAATCAACTGGTTGTGGCCGAATGAAAAGGACGAATTGCCCAACACAGTGGCTGTGCTAAAAGAACTTGGAGTCTTCTAATGCCCGTTACTGAACCCACGCGCGACCGCCTGATTCATCCCGAAGAAATTCAGGCCGTCCCCGCGCCGCTCCGCCGCCCGGAGTGGATCAAAGTCCGCGCCCCCGGCGGCGAGACCTACGAAAATCTAAAACAGTTGATGCGGGCCAAGACTCTGCACACCGTTTGTGAAGAGGCGATGTGCCCGAACATGGGCGAGTGCTGGGGGGCCGGGACGGCGACGTTTTTGATGATGGGCGATGTCTGCACCCGAACCTGCGGCTTTTGTGACATCAAACACGGGCGGCCATCGCCGCTCGATTTTGCCGAGCCGGAGCGGGTGGCTCAGGCGGTGAAGGCTATGAACCTGCGCCACGCCGTCATCACCAGCGTTAATCGCGACGAACGCAAAGACGGCGGTGCGCCAATCTTTGCGATGGTCATCCAACGCATCCGCGAAATTCACCCCGGCTGTTCCATCGAAGTCCTCATCCCCGACTTCAAAGGCAGCCTTGAGGCGTTGCAAATCGTGATGGAAGCCCGTCCCGAAATTCTCAACCACAACGTCGAGACCGTGCCGAGACTGTTCAAGAAAGTTCAGCCGCAGGACAACTACGAGTGGGCCGCCGCCACCCTTTCCAACGCCAAGAAGCTTGAGCCGGACGTGTTGACCAAGTCGGGCATCATGCTGGGGCTGGGCGAGACGATGGGCGAAGTGAAGGCGGTGATGCGCGATCAGCGCAGTTGGGGCGTGGACATTCTCACCGTCGGCCAGTATCTTCAGCCGTCGAAGAAGCATTTGCCTATCGAACGTTATTACACCCTCGACGAGTTCAAGGAACTCAAGCAGTACGGTTACGAAATTGGCTTCAAGTGGGTGGAGTGCGCGCCGCTGGTGCGCTCCTCGTATCACGCCGACCGGCAGGTGCGCGCCCTGAGCGCCGTCCATCGCCAGCTTTACGGCCAACCTGGATAAGTTTCACCACGAAGTCACGAGGACACAAAGACACAAAGAAAGGCTTTGTGCCCTCGTGACTTAGTGTCTTCGTGGTGCATTGCATTCCGTTATGCCAATCAAGAAACTTCGCTGGGGCCTCCTCAGCACTGCCAAGATCAATCGCGCCCTCATCCCGCCGATTCGCGCTTCGGCGCGGGGCGAACTGGCCGCCGTTGCCAGCCGCGACCGGGCCAAAGCCGACGCTTACGCCAAAGAGTGGAATATCCCGAAGGCTTACAGCAGTTACGAAGCCTTGCTGGCCGACGACGACATTGACATCGTTTACATCAGCCTGCCAAACAGCCTCCACGCCGAGTGGGCGGTGAAGTGCGCCGAAGCCGGCAAGCATGTGCTGGTGGAAAAGCCTTTTGCCCTCACAACTGCCGAAGTGGACAGAATGACCGAAGCCACAAAACGAACCGGCAAAGTCATGGCCGAAGCCTTCATGTATCGCCACCATTCGCAGACGCTCAAGGTGAAAGAGTTGATCGAGAGCGGGGCGATTGGCGACGTTTCGCTGGTGAAGGCGTCCTTTACCTTCAACCTGACGCGAGCTGTTGATGTGCGCCTCGACCCGGCGCTGGGCGGCGGCAGTGTTTGGGATGTAGGATGTTACCCGATCAGCTTGGCTCAATATGTTTTCGACGGGCCACCCGTCGAAGTGGTTGGGTGGCAGAAACAGGACTCTACCGGCGTTGACGGCTGGTTCGTCGGCCAGCTTCGTTATTCGGGTGACCGGTTCGCTCAGTTCGATTGCGGCTTTCGCTCGCCGTTTCGCACCCACGCCGAGATCGTAGGCCGGGCCGGCGCGATTATGCTTACTCAACCTTTCAAGCCGGACGCAACAGCAAAATTGATTCTGAGGCGGAACGACGCCGACGAGGTCGTTCCGGTGGCCGAGAGGCAACTTTACGAAGGCGAAGTGGAAGACTTGCACGACGCTATCTTGAATGGCAAGCCGCCGCGCGTGTCGCTGGCCGAGAGCCGGGGACACGTTGCCACCCTCGTCGCCCTGTACGAGTCGGCTAAAACGGGGAAACCCGTTCGGGTTGCCTGATCATGCCGCGAGTCCTGTTGATCGAAGATATTGAAGACAACGTTCTGCTGGTCGAGCGGGTGCTGACGGCCAACGGTTACGAAGTTCTCCACGCGCCAGACGGCGAGACCGGCTTGCAAATGGCAGCCGACGAGCGCCCCGACCTGATCCTGCTCGACCTGGGCCTGCCCGACCTCGACGGCCAGACCGTTGCCTCCCAACTGCGTCGCGCGCCCGAAACGGCGCACACTCCTATTGTCGTCGTTACCGCCTGGCCCGAAGAGACGGCCCGCCAGATGGTCAAAGCTTATGGTTGTAACGGCTACATCAGCAAACCTATCAAAGTTGCGACTCTTCTTGAGCAGGTCGCTTCCCATCTTCGCTGATTGTGTATCCTCACGACATGGCCCTGGCTCCCTCAGACAACCCGCTTGAGCTTATCCCAGCCAGCAAGTTCACACTTAAAGAACTGACAACCATTTACAACAAGTCTCGCGTGGATTATCTTGTGCCGATGCCGATGAACATCGCCAAGATGACCGAATACATTCACGTGTACGACATCAATCTGGAAAATTCTTTTGTGGCGATGGATGAGGGCGTGATGCAGGGGCTAGGGATGTTGGGCGTTCGCGCCGGGCGGGCGTGGATCACCCGGCTGGGCGTTTTGCCGACAAGCCGCCGTCACGGGGCGGGACGGACACTCATGGTTGCCCTGCTGGAGGCGGCTGAGCGTCTGGACATTCGCTTCACCATGTTGGAAGTCATCAAGAACAACGTTCCGGCCCAAAAACTTTTTCTAAAACTTGGATTTTATGAAACGGGCGAACTGCTCATCCTGCGCCGGCCTCCGGGGCCGCCGCCGGTTTACCCGTTTGGCGATGTTCAATGGATGGCCCGCGCCGAGGCCCTGGCCCTGCTTGAGACTCGAACAACTCTGCCGCCGTGGACGAACCAGACCGAGTCGTTGCACAACGCAACCGACGTTTTTTGTTTGACCGTGACCTTGCCCGGCGGTGACCGCGGCTGGCTGGCCTTCCAGCGCCAGCGCTACATGCTCTCGCGTTTGGTCATACAGACCGAGCAGGGCGACCCGGCGATAGTCGGTCGGGCCTTGCTGGCTCACCTGCACGACAAGTATTTTGACCTCGACACCCAGACCGAGAACATCTATGTCAACGATGCACACCTGCCCGCGTTTTACGAGATGGGCTATGTTGAGTCGTTTCGCCGGGTTGAGATGTATCGGCAGAAATGAATGCCGCAATCGCCCGATCCGTTTTGCCCATCGGGTAAGCCGCTAGCTCGCGGGGGAGCGCCCACTTAAAATCGGCCACTTCAAGCGCCCGCGCTTTGCCGCTCGCCCATTTTGCTTCAAACACATGCAATGTGATCTTGAAATGGGTGTAAGCGTGTTTGAGCGTGAGCCGTTGCTCGCCCGCTTCGATTTTGATTCCTAACTCTTCCTGAATCTCGCGCCGCAGGCAATCGGGCAAACTCTCGCCCGGCTCGACCTTGCCGCCGGGAAACTCCCACAAGCCGCCGAGCAATTTGTCTGCCGGGCGCTGGGCGATCAGCACTCGCCCGTTCTTTCGGATGATGCCAGCGGCCACATCATAGTGCGGCGTGGGCGGCTTCTTCTTTGCTACCGGGCGTTCGTTTTGCAGGCCCAACTTTTGCGCTTCGCACAAGCCGAGCAGGGGGCAAAGCAAGCACGTTGGGTTTTGCGGGCGGCAGATGGTCGCGCCCAAATCCATCACGGCCTGGTTGTAATCGCCGGCGTTGCCCGGCGGCACCAGGCTTTCGGCCAGCGCCCACAACTTCTTTTCGCCTGCCGGACTTTTCACGTCATCGGCGAGATTGAAGACGCGGGCGAGGACACGTTTGACGTTGCCATCCAGCACGGCGGTATCAGCGTTGAAGGCAATGGAAGCGATGGCCCCTGCCGTGTACCGCCCAATCCCTGATAACTGCCTCAGCCCTTCCACTGTCTTTGGCAGTCGCCCATCGTGTTCAGCCACGAGCTTCCGGGCGGCTTTGTGTAAATTTCGGGCGCGCGAGTAGTAGCCCAACCCTTCCCAGATCGCCAGCACGTCTTTGAGCGGCGCTTCGGCTAACGCCTTCACCGTCGGAAATTTTTTCAGCCAGCGGCGGTAATACGGGATGACGGCTTCCACCTGAGTCTGTTGCAACATGATCTCGCTGATCCAGATTCGATACGGATCGCGAGTCTTGCGCCAGGGCAGGTCGCGGGCGTTGGCGGCGTACCAGTTGAGGAGAGGCCGGCTTATTTCGTCAACGGATTGAACGGATTTAGCGGATTGTTTCTTTGTCATCGAACGGAATGCGCCACCTGGTCTTGCATTCGTTCCTTTCCCCAATTCGTTGTTGTGTTTGGTTGGCGTTCAGGCCGGCGCAACGGTTTGGGCTTCGAGGGCGATGCGGTGCAGGGCGGTGTACACACGCAGGCTGTTGCGGCGCGCGTAGCCGACGACGGTGATATTCCACGCCCGGCCCAATTCTACCGAGAGGCTGGTGGCCGAGGTGCGCGAGACAACAATGGGGACGCCCATCTTTGCCGCCTTGCCCAGCATCTCCGAACTGATGCGCCCGGTTGCCAGCAGGATGTTGCCTTCGGTGGAGATGTTTTGCTTGAGGGCCTTGCCCCACAGCCGGTCAATGGTGTTGTGGCGGCCCACGTCTTCGGCCACCAGCAGTAGCCGCTCGCCGTCGCTGAGGGCCGAAGTGTGAATGCCTTGCGTGACGCTGTACAGATCGCCGGCCTGATACAACTCGCGCATCCGGGCGAAGATTTGCTCAGGGGTGACCGTCGCGTTTGTGTTGAGCGGGGTGTGCCGGGCGCGCATGTCGTCGAAGGTGACGCCGCCGCCACAGCCCGAAGTGATGATGCGGCGTGCCGGCAGTTCAACAGCGTGATCCAGCCAGACATCCACGCACCGGCCGTCCTCCGAGATCGTCAGGGCGCGCACTTCGGCCAGGCTGTGGATGAGTCCTTCGGCGCGCAGAAAGCCCAGGGCCAGTTCGTCCGGTTCGCGCGGCGTGCACATGAACGTCGCCAGTTCGCGGCCATTGAGGTGAATGCACACCAGGGCTTCTTCGGTGATGGCCCCGGCCATCGCCTGCCACGCGCCGTTTTCGTAGAGGGTGTAATCGAGAGGGTGAATACCGTCGGTCTTGGTTTGAGACATAGGTTATCAACTGATGATCCTTAGATCGGGATCAGGCATATACACATAAGGAATCTCACGCGGGGGCAGGGCTTTGACTTTAGTGTTGACGGCCTCCGCCGCCTGGCTGAATGCCTGGCCCGCCCGTGAGTCGGGCGCGGCCAACACCACCGGCGTCCCGCTGTCGCCGCTGGCGCGCACCGCCGAGTCGAGCGGCACTTTCGCCAGTAGAGTCGTATTCAATCTCTGACTCAACTGTTCGCCGCCGCCCTCGCCGAAAATGTAATCCGGCTGGCCGCAGTGCGGGCAGATATAGTAACTCATGTTCTCGATTAAGCCCAACACCGGCACGTCGAGTTGGTGGAACATTTCTCCGCCTTTGATGACATCGGCCATTGCCACGTCCTGAGGCGTCGTCACCAACATCGCCCCGGCCAGTGGCAGGGATTGAGTGAGCGTCAACTGAACGTCGCCGGTGCCGGGCGGCAAGTCTACGATCAGGTAGTCAAGCTCGCCCCACATCACGTCGCGCAAGAGTTGGCGGATGGCCTGGTGCATCATCGGCCCGCGCCAGATGACGGGCGCTTCGGCCGGAACCAGGAGGCCCATAGACATGACGGTGACCCCGTGGGCGGCGGGCGGGAGAATCTGTTCGCCGAAGGCAAAGGGGCGCTGGTCGGCAATCCCCATCATCAGTGGCACGTTGGGGCCGTGAATGTCGCCATCCAACAGGCCGACGCGCTGACCCATTTGCGCCAGCGCCACCGCAAGATTCACGGCGACGGTGGACTTGCCCACGCCGCCCTTGCCACTGGCGACGGCGACGACGGCTTTCGCGCCGAAGTTGAGCTTGGAGGTGTCGCGCAGTTGCGAGCGGGGGCCGGTTTCAAAAGTGATGTTGACATCTTTCACGCCGGGGATGGCCAGCACAGCGTGCCGCGCCCGCCGCTCGATGGGCACTTGCAAAGGACTGCCCGCCTCACGCAGGCGGACGGTGAAGCTAACCACGCCGTTGCGGGCGGCGACGTTCTTCACCATGCCCAGCGAAACCAGATCGCGGTTGACTTCCGGCTCCAGCACTTTGCCGAGAGCAAGCATGACCTGATCAGGTGTGACGACGGGCGAGCGATTCAAGAATCCGAACAGGTTCATCGTAGCATGAAACCTTTGCTGTTGATCCACGAAGACCACGAAGCTGAGATTTCTTTTCGTGGCCCTTCGTAGATCACTTCGCTTATCGCGCCGGTGCGCGGGTGTACTCGCGCTCGGCGGCAATCAGGTCGAGATGCAGAGTCGCCAAATCTTCCACCGGAAGTTGAGCGACCGGGATCGGATCGTAGGTGACGACGACTTTCAGATAGCCCCGGCAGGCGTCGCAGGTTTGCAGGCTGTATTTTTCTTCTTCGCCCTCGACCGTGATGTAGCCGAGTTGTTTGTAGTTTTGGTTGTTGCAGAGCACGCACTGCAAGCGCGGGTAGTGCCAGCTTGCGCCGCACACGCCACAGCGCAGGCGGCGCTCGCCCTCTTTGCCCTGAATTTCGGTGAGGAGGGGCGGACTGCCGCACAGAGGGCATTGGCCGCGCCGCCAGTCATCCAGATCAACATTTTTGAGGCCTTGCGCCCAAACGCGCATGGCAGGCTTGAGGCTGTTTTGAGCCAACAGTCGCAGTAGCTCGGCGTCGAGTTTGAGGCTGGTGGCGATGAGTTCGAGCCGCCGCCAATCGCCGAGGGCGAGCGCGGCCCAGATCGTTGAAAGGTCAAGTAGGGGGCGGCCACTCGTGCCGCCCTTACCTTCGACGGCGCGGCGGATTTGTCCGGCGGCGGCGGCGCGTAGGGCGGCCCCGTTTCCATTTCGAGCCTGCTCGATCAACTTGAGTGAATCGGGTTGGCCGCGTTTCGCCAGGCGGAGGCCCCAGCCGGGGCGGCTGGCTTTGGCTTCTTCCGGGGCGGTATTTTCGACAATGCGGCACAGGCGCAGAAAGAGGTCGCGGGTCGCTTCAACGTCGAGCGGCAAGTCTTCGCCGACAAGCAAGGGCAGGCCGGATTCAAGTTTGCGCTTCGCGGCCTCGGCATCGAGCGTGAACGGCTCGATGTTTTTTTGCGCCGCCCGCAAGGCGGGCAGGGCCGCCCGATAAAAGGCGGCCGGCTCGGCCAGGTCGGGCCAGCGCTCGACGAGGTCATCCAGCCGTTTCAACAGAGCTTCAGTTTGCGGATCGGCTTTAGCCTGGCGCGTTGCCATCAGGCTTCCTCCTGCGCCGCCAGCGTCCGCAGGGCGTTAATGGTTTCTTGCAACTCGTCGCCGCCGAGGGCGATGAGTTGATCGATCTCCTGCCGGAGGTGCGTCAACATGCCGTGAAGCATGGCGGCCTCCAGCGGATCAGCCGTCTGCCGCCACACATTTTCCTGTTTGGCGGTTTCGAACCACGCGGCCAGCCGCTCCATCGTCTTCAAGGCATCATCTATCGTGCGATCATACTTGCGTGAACTCGGAACAAATTTTTCACCTTTGCCATCACGACCAGCCATACTTGACCTCCTTCTGCTTATCCTTGCATGACCATGAAGATAGATAGCCGCCCAACGGCGCGCATCACCCGCGCGGCGGTGAACTAACGACTCCTTCGCGAGGAAGACCCGCCGGAACTGCCCGAAACTCCGCGAGGGCGCGGCGGTAGCCGCGTCGGGTTCATGCCGTGTTGGGCCGCGCCCTTTGCCCGAAAAGAGAACGTTGATGCCCATAGCTTATGCCCGCAGTAGCACCACGCCTAACCAGAGACACCAAACTAATCCGACAAAAACCCCGAGAAAGCCCAAGGGCTGTATTAAGATAGCTCCGATACCCGCCAGGCCAAATAGTATCCCCAAGTAGTTCAAGACCTTAGGGAATGTTCCTGCCCGCAGGGCGACCCAACTGACCAGCACCGCCCACCAACCATAGGCGAAGATGCCACCCGTGAGAATCCCTGCCCCATTGGATGAGACCAAGGTGAGCGTCAAAAAGGCTGTCTCGACAACTTCACGGTTTTGGGGATAGAGACGCGCCAGTTGAAAGAGGCTGCTACCGATTGTACCGTTAGCCAGGATGGACGCCGTTGTGATCAGCCCTGCCGCCGTTGCCAGGCGCACGAGGGCCGGCGAATGAGTTTGTAATCGCTCATACAGACCCATCACGGTCAGGATGAGAAAGACGGCGAAGAGAATGTCACCGGCGAACAACCGAAATGCCAACAGCGACTGGCTGGCGATAAAGGGTAAAGCTTTCGCTGGATCGGCAAAGTCGTTTGGCCCTTGAAAGCCGAAGCCGGGCAATACCGCGAAGATAAGTACCAGCACGATGACAAAGGATAGCCCTTGAAGCAATGCCCCAATGCCAGCGGCTTTTTGTGAAGTGTTCATGGCTTATCTCCTTGTCAACTGAACTTGTTTGCTAACACTTGCTGATGCGGCGATGAGCGGCCCAATCATTAAGTGAGCGGAATTTTCCGTCTAATATCCGTCGTGTTAGAAGGCAAACCGTTTCCGTCTAAATACCGCCAAAGTCCCAAAAGGCGAAAAAAATTCTGTCTGATACTCTCCAGGGGGATAAATTATGGCAAGGGTTTTTCCGTAATTTGGGGCATCCCAACACAAACGTGAGGCGCAATGGCGTCATTACGCCTCACGTTTTACAGCGTTGCACACTCATTACAACAGCCCTTGCGGGGCCATCACGATCACCGTCCCGCTTTGCGTGACGCGAAGCGGGACGCCCACTCTACAACAGCCCTTGCGGGGCCATCACGATCACCGTCCGCATGATGAAGCCCCCCACCAGGATCAGGAGCGACGTCACTAGCGTGACGTTGGCACTGGCCTTGACGCCCTGGAAACCGGCGCGGAACTGCATCGCTAGCGGGACGATCAGCCCGACCAGCAATGCGCCGCCGATCAGCAGGATGCCGTTCAGCCCGCTGAGGAGAGGCGCGGCGGCGCTCCCCAGCCAGACGAGCATCACAACCAGCAAGGCGATCTCCAGGATCATCGCCATGTTGTCGGCCTGCTTGAGCTTCGCCCACGACTCGCCTATGTCCACTCCCTGCGGGGTTAGCGCCAGACCGAGGGCGATGGCGGCCATGCCGGTGGAGGCCCCGGAGGCGACGAAGAGCGCGCCGAGCAGGGGCGTGTCCGCCCAGGCCGGCAATTGGGTATGAGCCAGCAGGACGCCGGTGTACGAGGCGAGGAAGAATCCGTTCAGCCCGCCGAGGATCGAGTAGATCATGCGCGGCATACCGGAATACTTCTCGCGGAAGGGTGCCCAGGGCAGGCGGCCCGTCTCCACCAGCGCGTCGAGGAACGACAGGAAGCTGAACCCGCCGAAGAACAGCAGGGCGTACGCGCCGACCGAGACCGGCGAGTCCCATTTTGGCATGGGCAGGAACGTCCTGCTATAGACAACCATGTGCCAAAATCGTGCCGGGCTTCCCAGGTCGGCAATGAGGGCTACCGCAGAGACCAGCGAGAGGGGGAAGGCGATGTAGTAGCCCATGCGGGCGATGGGCCGGTCTTCGGGTCGGCCAACCAACTCGATGATGGCCGAGGTGAAGTAGGCCCCGCCCGCGATGCCGCCGACGAAGAAGTAGACGACGATCCACCATTCCCAATTAGGGATTTGCAGTTCACCGGGCATGGCTAGGCCTCCTTTGCTGTGACGCCGTTCCGGCGTGACCGGAAGGCGATGAGGGCCGAGAGGCCCAGCACGAGTGCACTGCCGATGCTCCACAACGAGCCGGAGACCAGGTTTCTCTGAGGCAGTTGTGGGTTGACCGGCTGGCCGTACACTTCGGGGTCGTCGAGCAGGAGATAGAACACGTTCAACCCGCCCAGCACGTCAGTGTCGCCGTACAACTGCGCTTTGGTGTGGCCGAGCGATTTCAGCGTCTCCACCCGCTGGCGGGCGCTGACGCGCAGTTCATCCACTTCGCCGAAGACGATAGAGTCGGTCGGGCAGGCTTTGGCGCAGGCCGTCTCCAGCCCCTGGCTGATGCGGTCGTCGCACAACGTGCATTTGTTCACCCGGCCCGTCTGCTTGTTGTAGCTGATCACACCGAACGGACAGGCGGCGACGCAAGCCCGACAGCCATTGCATACGTCCTGGTCCACTACCACGTTGCCCAGGTCGGTGCGCCGCAAGGCGTGGGTCGGGCAGACTTCCAGGCAACCGGCCTGAGCGCAATGCTTGCACGAGTCGCTCATCATGTACCAGGCCATGTTGCCTTCGAGTGACGAGCCGCGTTCGATGAAGCGCACGTGCCGCCAGTTGGTGGCAGTGAGCCGGCCGGTGTTATCGTAGGAGTTGCCGGTGAAGTTGACGGCCTTGAGCCGGCCCTCTACTTCCCGGAAGTCCTCCGGCTCGCCGCCGAGTTCGTTCCATTCCTTGCAAGCCACCTGACAGGCTTTACAGCCAATGCAGATGGAAGTGTCAACGAACATTCCCTTAGGCATTGCACACCTCCCCAAGCGAGTCGTTGCACTGGAGGCTGGCCAGCGTCGTCGTCGGCCCCTTGTATTGGGCAACATTTTGCTTGTAGAGTTCCGGCGCGGGCGCAGTGCGGCGGCCCAACCGGAGATCGCCCGAGAACACCTTGCCTTCGTGGATGGTGACGTTCGGATCGGCCACCAGCGCGCTGATGTCGTTGGTCACATCGCCGCTCGCCAAACCCTGATAACCCCAGTGCCAGGGGATGCCGATCTCGTGAAAGGTCTTGCCGTCAATGACAAACGGCATCATGCGCCGCGTCACCAGCGCCCGGCCTTCCACCTCGCCCCGGGCGGTGACGACGGTGACCCAGTCGCCGTTGTTCACGCCCTTCTCGTCCGCCAGTTCATGGCTCATCTCGACGAACAACTCCGGCATGAGCTCGGCCAGCCAGGGCAGCCAGCGGCTCATCGTGCCGGAGAGGTAGTGCTCGGTGAGGCGGTAGGTGGAGACGATGATCGGATACTTCGCTGAATCTTCGGGGTTGTGGTAGGGGTTGCCCGGCACTTCCCAAATCTTGGCAACGGGGTTGCGCTGTTGCTTGTAGACCGGATTTGTCACCGGCGACTCGTACGGCTCGTAGTGGGTGGGCATCGGCCCATCCACCGCGCCGCTCGGCGCAAACAGCCAGAACTTGCCATCAGCCTTCATCAGGGCCGGGCTGGCCCCGTCGTGGAACGCCAGGCCCACACCTTCGGCTCCGGCTTTCGCGGCGGCCCCGGGCTTCTTGGTGAGCGGGAAGTCAATGCTATCACCGCCTGCGTTAACCCAGGCGCCGATGATGGGATTGCCGTTGGCGTCTTTCGTGCCGGAGTCCTTGGCCGGGTCGAAGTAGGTGTACTTCTTGCGGTCGCTCCACGGGTTGCCGGCCGCATCGGCAGAGGCGCGGCTGTAGAGGATGTGGCGGTTGGCCGGCCAGGCGAAGCCCCACTTGGGGCTGACCCAGTCGTCGCCCTCACGCTCGGCGGCGCGGTTCCGGCCTTCTTCCGGGTAAACACCGCTGTAAATCCAACAGCCGCAGACCGTTGAGCCATCGTCCTGAAGAGCGGCAAAGCCAGGCACGAGTTTCTTGTCGGCCCAGATGTAGCCGTTGATCTCGCGCATGATCAGGTCGGCGCTCGGCTCATCTTTGATCTGCCATGCGGCGTTCTCGTCGGGATTCAGGTAATCCCACAGCAGATTTTGGATCGCCCAATCGCGCGGATTGGTGCTGTCTTGGTAAAGCTCCTTGAGGCGGCGGCCCAAATGGAAGGTGAACCATTGATCGGTGCGGGCATCCTCCGGCGGGTCAACGGCCTTGTCGTGTTGTTGCAGGAGGCGTTGGGTGTTAGTGAACGTCCCTTGCCCCTCGGCAACGTGGGCGGCGGGCAGGAAGAAGACTTCGGTGCCAACGGTCGCCGGGTCCACGCCGGGCCGTTTCCAGAAGGCGGCGGTCTCCGTCTCGAAGTAATCGCGCACCACCATCCATTCCAGCTTGCCGAGCGCCTGGCGTTGGAATTCGGCGTTCTGGCCGCCCACCGCCGGGTTCTGCCCGATGGCGATGAAGCCATTGATGCCGCCCTGATTCATCAGGACGAACATGGGGATGTGCGAGTGGTCGCCGGTGATCTTCGGCAGGTAGTTATAGCCGAAGTCATTCTCCGGGGTGGCCGCCTCGCCGAACCAGGCCTTGAGCATGCTCACGACGAACTTGGGTGTGTTCGACCAGAAGGCGGTCGGCACTGTTTCGGTCAGGATGAAATCCTTGAGGGTGTCGTGGTTCTTGCGCGCGTCGGCGGCGTTGATGTACCCTGCCCAGGAGTGATAGAGCGTGGGGATGTCGGTGGAGCCTTGAATGGTAGCGTGGCCGCGCAGGGCCAAAATGCCGCCGCCGGGGCGGCCGGCATTGCCGAGAAGCGTCTGTAACATGCCGGCAGTGCGGATGAACTGCACGCCCACCGTGTGTTGCGTCCAGCCGACGGCGTAGGCAATGGCGCTGGTGCGCTCGCGGCCCGAGTTCGCCAGCAAAGTCTCGGCCACCTCGACAAACTTCTCCTTCGGGCAACCGCACACGTTCTCTACCATCTCCGGAGTGTAGCGGGCGTAGTGCCGGCTCATAATCTGGAAGACGGTGCGCGGGTCTTGCAGGGTGGGGTCAGTCTTGGGGCGGCCCGGCACGCGGGCCGCGATCATCTCGGCGTAAGTCTTCTCCTCGCCGGTCGGTTGCACCAGGGCGTCTTCGCGCTGATAGGCCCACGACTTGGTGTCGTAGCGGCGATTCGCGGCGTCGAAGCCGGAGAACACGCCGTCCATGTCTTCGGGGTCCTGGTAGTCGGCGGAGATGAGGGTGGCGGCGTTGCTGAAGTTGACGACGTACTCTTTGAAGAAGGGGTCGCTGTTCCACTTGTCACTGTTGATGACGTAGTTGATGAGCGCGCCGAGGAAGACGATGTCGGTTCCGGCGCGGATGGGGGCGTGGATGTCGGCCATGGCCGAGGTGCGGGTGAAGCGCGGGTCCACGTGCATCAACTTGGCGCCCTTTTCTTTGGCCTTCATCACCCAGCGGAAAGCGACGGGGTGGCACTCTGCCATGTTCGAGCCCATGATCATGATCGCGTCGGAGTTCGCCAGATCGCGGGCGAAGGTGGTGGCCGCGCCGCGGCCAAACGTTATCCCCAGACCGGGGACAGAGGCAGAGTGTCATATGCGGGCCTGGTTTTCAATCGAGACCACTCCGGCGGCCCGCAACAACTTTTGGTGCAGGTAGTTCCACTCGTCGTCAATCGTCGCGCCGCCGAGGGAAGCGATGGCAAGCACCTGGTTGATGGTCTTCTCCTTGTCGCCCACTGTGGCCTTCTCGATGAAGTTGGCATCGCGGGTCGCCTTGAACTTCTGGGCGATCTTGTCCATTGCCTCTTCGAGCGAGATGTCCTCCCAGTGGTCGGAATTGGGAGCGCGATATTTGGCTTTGGTCCAGCGGTGGTCGTTCTTGGCGAGTTGGTAGGTGGCCGCGCCTTTGGGGCAGAGGGTGCCGACGTTGATCGGGCTGTCGTAATTGCCCTGGATGTCCAGGATTTTGCCGTCGGCGACGGTGACGATCTGGCCGCAACCTACGGCGCAATAGGGGCAAACGCTTGGCACTTCTTTGCCCTGCTTGATCTGCCTGGCGTGAGTTCGGGCATGAACGCGCGTGGCGTCGAAGCCAAGCCCGGCCATCTCGCTGGCCGCCACGCCGCCCATCGCCCCGGCGGACAGTTTCAAGAACTGCCGGCGAGACATTTGTTGTGTCATATAAGGCTCCTCCTCTCTCAAATGAGTTGATTGGATACGATCACAGAGACGAGCAAGCACTGATGTTTCTCGCTGACCGAGGACTCACCTCCTTTTGGAAGACTCCGTAAATTGGCGGGCATCAGGCGCGGCGCTGAAGCGAAGTGGAAGCGCCGTTGTGCTTGAAGGAGCGCAGGATGGTTTGTGTCACTCCGCTCCGCCGGCCTGCGGATAACGCGCTGGATAGCCCAGCCAACCGCCCAGACGCGCCAAGCCTCCAAATAAGGTGTCTACTGCGCCCATCGGAATGCCGGCCGGATAAGCCAGCGGGCTGGCGGCTACGGCCAAAACGGCGAATTGCAGGAAATTGGGCAGGCCATCCTTGCCCACTTTGCCATCTCGCGCCAGGGCGAAGAGTGACTCGAAGAAATCTTCGGCGGCGCTGAGCATCTTGAGGTTAGGCTGGGCCAGTTCGATGACATGACGCATATGCAGTCCTTCATCACTCGCGCTCCACGGATGCAGATGCGTGCTGGAGGTCGGTATGTTCACCACGTCTCCCGGCTGGGCAGGATACTCTTGACCGTCCAACCGATAGCGGGCCGCGCCCGACAGGATTTCAAATCGCTCCCCGAAGACCGGATGAAAATGCTCCGGCGGGAATTTCCCCAGATGAGGCTTGATGAACCACTCGACTTCCCAACGGGTTCCGCCATTTTCTTTGGCGGAAGTCAGGAAGAGTATCCGCTGGCCGGTGACCGGGTTTTCAATCGTCTGACCTGTCTTTGCCATGTAACACGCTCCTTCTTGTTTGCGGCACGGGCTGTCAGAATAGCGCGCTTGCTGTGTTGATCTGCGGCCCACTTACTTGAACTTCGTTGGTAGGGAACGCCCAACACTTGCCGTTTTCGTCGCTGGTGGTGAACGCAGTTCATGACGACTACTGAGACTTGGAGTTTTTGAGGGCAGGCTTCTGTCTCACCGCCAAAGATGGATGACAGCGAACTAACTAGCGGGCTATGCTGGCCCCTCTTCTGTTGTAGGGTGTAGTACGGTTGTCGAAAATAACAGGTTACGGAGAAGGAAATCTAGATACTATTATTGTCATTCTCAGAATTAAGTCAATAATTATCCGAATTGAGCAGGGCGATTGCAAGGTTACGCCGTGCGAGCGCGGTTTGTAGCCGTGACCGCCCGTCAGAAGGCGGCGGCGCGCTCCCCTGCGCTTGCCCCAGGTTGAGGTTTTATGTTGTGTGATCGAGCTGTCAAGTGTTAGAATCTGGCCGTTGCACGTAAGCGCCTTTTGCCCACAACTCGCGAAACGCGCGGGCGCGGCAACACACCTATTACAGCAAATTCCTGATAGAGGGCAATCCATGACTCAAGTTGACGCGATGGTGGCGGCGGGCGGGGAGATCGCGCCTGACGATCCGTTGTATCCGCTCACAAAGGGCGGGCCGAAGGCGCTGGTTTCGATTTCTGGGAAGCCGATGGTTCAGTGGGTGTTGGATGCGCTGGCCGGGGCCGACCGAGTTGGTCGGGTGGTCGTCGTCGGCCTCACCCCCGCGTCCGGCCTGAGGTGCGGCGACAAGCCGTTGGACTTTATCCCCAGCGCGGGGAGCATGGTGGCGAACGCCCGGGCCGGTCTGCAATATGGGCTTCAACTCAACTCGTCGGCCACGCGCATGTTGTGGGTGAGCGCCGACATTCCCACCGTTCGCGCCAAGCATTTCAACTGGCTGGTGGACGAGTGCTTGAAAACCGATGTTGACTT
Source organism: Chloroflexota bacterium (assembly GCA_016197225.1). Lineage (NCBI taxonomy): Bacteria > Bacillati > Chloroflexota > Chloroflexota bacterium. The sequence goes on along the minus strand of JACPWC010000056.1, from coordinate 134,853 downwards.
TTGTTACAGCGTCATCGAACGCCCGGTGATGGAGAAACGTTTTCCGGGGTCGCGGCGCAGTTACACCCGCCTCAAAGGGGCAACCGTGTGCGGCGGCGACTCCGGCTTGCTGGCGACCCGGCTGGTGAAGGGCGATAACCCGGTGTGGGAAAAAATCACCGACGCCCGCAAGAACGTGTTCAAGCAGGCGTCGTTGATCGGTTACGAGACCTTGTTGCTGTTGGCTTTGCGCCAACTCACAGCCGAACGGGCGGTGCAGTTGGTGGGCAAGAAGATGGGCATCACCGGCCGCCCGGTATTCTGCCCTTACGCCGAAATCGGCATGGATGTGGACAAGCCGTTTCAGTACGAGATTGTGGCGCGGGATTTGGAAAGGATGAAGACAGAAGGATGAAGGATGAATTGGCAGAGGTTGATGCTCGCCTTTCATCCAGATTCAGGGTCGCCGAACGGCCCGGCCCGCTTCGCAACGTTGCCATTCTGTTGGCGCACTCCGGCGACAGCCCACTGTGGCTGGTCGGCCTCTTGCTCACCTTGTGGCTCGGCTCCGATTTCTGGAAGTTCGAAGCGTTGCTTGGTCTTACCGGGGTGGCGGCCACGGCAATCCTGGTGCAGGCTCTCAAATTGTCTTTTCGCCGCCAGCGCCCGGCAGGCGAGTGGGGGCAAGGGTATCGCAAACTCGACCCGCACTCGTTTCCATCCGGCCACGCGGCGCGGGCAGCGATGCTGGCGGTCGTGGCGGTGGCGCTTGGCCCGATCTGGTGGGCGGCCCTGATGCTGGTCTGGGCCCCGCTCGTGGCCCTCTCGCGGGTGGCGATGGGCGTGCATTATTTTTCAGATGTGGCCGCCGGGGCGGCCTGTGGCCTGGTTTGTGGCGCTATCGTTTTGACTCTTCTGCCAGGCTAGAGTATCCTTGACGGTGGCTGAATTCAAAAAGCACAACCAGCAGTTCGAGAAGTTGCACGCCGCCCAAAAATTTCCCATTCTTCCCGCCGTGCTAAACGCCCTGGGCGCGGATGGCTGGGAGTTGATTGACGACATGAACACCGGCATGCTCGGCGGCGAGGGGCTGGTGTTCAAACGCCCGCTGGCGGCCAAACCGGCGACGGCCAAAAAGCCGGCAAAGAAGAAAACTCGCAAGTAGCCTTGCCGATGCCTGGAGACAACGAATTTCAAATCCGCTCTATCCGTTTCATCCGTTGTCAAATAAAACGAAACCGCCAGTGTGAGGGGGGCACACCGGCGGTTTCTTTTATAGGCCACTCCATGTCAGGGACGCGCGAGCTGATGGGTTTTGCGGAGGGCCGTTATTGACCTCAGCATAAGCCGGCTGAATGAAGGCGCTCTTAACTGATGGTGAGAGACAAATGAGAGAGCCGCCAGCCTTAGCCCGATTTCCTCTGCTTAAAAAACTCTTCCCATTCCGAAAGTTCGTTCTGAGTCAGGCCGCGCTCTTTTTCCGAAGCGCTGGCCGAAGTTGCCGTTTGCGTCAGGGCGCGGCCAAACTCGGCAGAGGGCCGGACGTTGATTCGGCGGCGTTGCGCCGCGGAGACGATTTTCTGATCGGAGGTGACCACGATGAGGCCGGATGGATTCTTCTCGCCGCTGATCCGGTTGAGGATCAAATCGTCGGCAGTGGTGTGACGATCCGAGGCGAAGATGACGGCCACATCACTCGTAGACAAGCTGGACACGCCGCCGGGCAGGCCGCCGTCGAAGATCAGGGTAGCCTTGCGTCTCTCGCGCAAACAATGGCGGCGGATGAGGAGAACCAGCTTCACTTCGTCGTCCGGGTCGTCAAGCGACAGGCCGGGTGTCTGGCCGATCACGTTGTGGCCGTCAATCAAGTAGGGCATCGCTCCGATTGTAACGCGGGACAAGTTGACCTTGCCCGACGATTGCCAGACGCTTGGCTTCCGAGTATGATCACCGCATTATGAATTGGCGGCGATTGTTCTTCTATTTGATTTTGAACGCGATTGTCTCGGCGGCGGTGACGTTCTCGGTGCTGGCGATCTGGGATGCCACCCACTCGGAGCCGGCGGCGATTGCCACCCACACGCCCATTCCTCAGCCGCCGTTGGCCGCCACTCAGGTAGCCGCACAAACCCAGCCGCCACTCATCCAGGCAACGGTGACCCCGACGCTTTACGAAGTGAAAGGCGGCGACACGTTGGGAAGCATCTCGCTCGACTTCGACGTGTCGGTGGACGACATCCTGGCCGCCAATGGCTTGACTGATCCCAATGCGTTGAGCGTAGGGCAGATATTGGTGATCCCGGTCGGCGGTTTGCCGAAGGTGACGGCGACGGCGGAAGCGTTGATCAACCCAGAGGGCACGTCGGTGACGCCGCCGCCTACGGGCACCTCGGTCGTTCAACAGGGCGTGCCGCAATTGGCGATCCGGGCGGTGGTGGACCCGGGCAACCTGGCGACCGAGAAGGTGACGCTGGTGAACCTGGGCGGGCCGGTGGAACTGGCCGGCTGGACTCTGCGCGACGACCAGGGCAATGTATACCCGTTTCCGGTGCTAAGTTTGTTTCAAGGCGGGGCCATTAATATTCACACCGGCCTGGGGCGCGACACGGTGACGGATTTATATTGGGGACAGGGCGGGGCGATGTGGCAGGCTGGCGAGACGGCGACGTTGGTGGACCCGCAGGGCCAGACTCACACAACGTTCTTGATACCTTAGAACCGCTTCCGGTTTGACTTATGGCTTCGCGGACACCAAGTGTCTCCAAGACACTTGGTGTCTGCAAGTGTTAGACTGCCATAAGTCGGTGTTATTGTTCTTTCGTGGGCGTTTCTTCTTCTTTCTTCTTGGCCTCGTCACCGCCCATTCCTTTGCGGAATTCACGGATGGCCGCGCCCAGGTCACGGCCAATCGTCGAGATGCGGCTGGTGCCGAACAGGACGATGACGATGACCAGGATAATAATCAACTCAGGTGCGCCTAATCGAAAAGGCATGGCAAACTCCTCTGTGTAAGTTGTGCAGGCGTACTCTTGTCTGCACTGCGGCTATTATAGCATCCCTCACTTTGCCGGATAATTAAGAAGCCGGCAAGTCGTCTTGCGTGAAGGCAGTTGGAATGTTAGACTCGCCCTGAGGCAAAAACTTTGGCAGAACAAGCGTTATATCGCAAATGGCGTCCCATTGCTTTTGATGAGGTGGTGGGGCAGGAACACGTCGTCAAAACGATCCGCAACGCGCTGGCGTCGGGGCGGGCCGCCCACGCCTACCTCTTCTCAGGGCCGCGCGGCACGGGCAAGACCACGACCGCCCGCCTGGTGGCGAAGGCCCTTAACTGCACTCACCCCGACCCGGCCCAGCGTCCCGACAACACCTGCCGCAACTGCGTTGCCGTCAACGAGGGCCGCTTTCTCGACCTCATCGAAATTGACGCCGCCTCCAACACCGGCGTGGACAACATCCGCGACCTGCGCGACAAGATCAACTTTGCGCCGGGCGAGGGCCAATACAAAGTCTATATCATTGACGAAGTTCACATGCTCTCAATGGGCGCTTTCAATGCTTTGCTCAAGACGCTCGAAGAGCCGCCGCCGCACGCCGTCTTTATTTTGGCGACCACCGAACTGCACAAAGTGCCGCTCACGGTGGCCTCGCGTTGCCAGAAGCACACCTTTCGCCGCATCCCTGCCGCCGAAGTCGCGGGCCGTTTGGGCGCCATCGTCGAGCGCGAAGGCTTGAGCGTGGAACCGGCGGTGCTGGACTTGCTGGCCCGCCAGGCCACCGGCAGTTTGCGCGACGCTATCAGCCTTCTCGATCAGTTGATCATCTCGCCCGATGAAAAGGTGACGCTCGACGGCACGCTCAAGGTGCTGGGCACGGCCAGCGGTCAGGCGGTGCAGGAGTTAGCCGAAGCCATGCTGGCTCAGGACAGTTCGCGCGGCCTCGACCTGATCAACAACATGGCCGAGGACGGCATTGACTCGCGCCAGTTCGCCCGGCAAATGGTGGACTATTTGCGCGGCCTGCTGTTGACGCGGCTGGGCAATGCGGCGCTGGTGGATGCGGGCGCAGAGACGCGCAAAACCATGCATGGCCAGGCGGCGCGATTCGACCCGGCGGGTTTAGTGCAGGCGATCAAAGCCTTCAACACGGCGGCCAACGATTCGCGGAGCGGGTGGCTGGCGCAGTTGCCGCTGGAACTTGCCTTTGTGGAATGTTTGCGAATAGGTTCAACCGGGGACGGTGTTGCACCGGCCGCGGGTACAGAGGCCGGGGCAACACCGTCCCCGCGCAAGGCCGCCCCTCCCTTGCCGCCTCCACCCTCAACCTCCGCCAAACCTCAATCAGGCTCTGACGTCAACTTGAGTCAAATCACCGCGCGCTGGGCGGATATTGTGTCGGTCAGCGGCCGCTCGCACCGCAACTTGCCGGCTCTGCTGCAGTGGTGCAAACCCATAAGCCTTGAAGGCGAAATAGTAGTGCTTGGTTTTCAAAACGAAGTTCTGCTTTCGAAGACGAACACCGATCAGAATCGTCAGTTAATCGAAGCGGCCCTTCAGCAGGTGCTGGGCCGGTCCTTCAAAGTGCGCTGTGTTCTCAACTCGGCGCAGACCGAGACCTTGCCCGACGTAAGCAGTGACGGGCCGGTGGCCGAGGCCATTCGGCTGGGCGGGAAACTACGAAAATAACATTTCCTTCTTTTCCCTGATTTCCTTCATCAAAGGAAACGAGGGAAATGAAGGAAACACATCAAGGAGACTAATATGGCAAAAGGTAAAGGGTTGCGCATGCCGGGCAACGTGGGCGGTGGCAACAACATGATGGCAAGACTGGCGAAGATGCAGGAAGAGATGGCGAAGACGCAGGAAGCGCTGGCCGGCGAGCGCCTGACGGTGACGGCAGGCGGCGGCGCGATCACGATTGTGATCTCTGGCGCGCAACGGATTCAATCCATTGCCGTCTCGCCTGAGTTGATGGCTTCGGGTGACGCCGAGATGTTGGGCGATATTCTGGTGGCCGCCGTCAACGAAGCCATCGAACGCTCGCAGGTGCTGGCCGCCGAGCGTTTGCAATCGGTGACGGGCGGGTTGGGTCTGCCGGGGATGTGACAGGATGACAAGATGAGTGGATGACAAGATGGGCGGGTGAGATTCACCGTGTCATCTTGCCACCTTGTCATCTTGTCAGGTGCTTCATGCCTCCTCCCACAACTGTCATCCCCGCCTCGGTGCAGGCCCTCGTTGATGAGTTCTCGCGCCTGCCGGGCATCGGCCCCAAAACGGCCTCGCGCCTCACTTACTATCTTTTGCGCCAGCCGCCGGAGCAAACCCAGTCGCTGGCCGAGGCGCTCACTCAAATGAAGGAGCGCACCCGCTTCTGCTCGACGTGCTTCAATATGACCGAGGCCTCAGCCGACCCGTGTGGCCTGTGCCGCGACGAGACTCGCGACGTTGCCCAGCTCTGCGTCGTCGAAGAGCCGCTGGACGTGATTGCCCTGGAGCGCACGCGCTCGTATCGCGGGCGTTACCATGTTTTGCATGGCGCGATCTCGCCTGTCGAAGATGTTGGCCCGGATGATCTGCGGATCAAAGAATTGATGACCCGCCTGCGCGAGAGCAAGCCGCCCGTGCGCGAAGTGATCCTGGCCACCAACCCCAGCTACGAGGGTGAAGCCACGGCCATGTATTTGCAGAAACAGATCGCGCCGTTGGGAATCCGGGTCACCCGCCTGGCGCGTGGCCTGCCCGTCGGCGGCGATTTGGAGTACGCCGACGAGACCACCCTGGCCCGCGCCCTCGAAGGCCGAAGCGACATGTAAGCCGTGACCGGCAAACCCCTCTCCCGATTTGTCACGGTTGGGCCGCATCGCCTTCACTACGTTGAATTTCCAGGGGCCGCCGACTCTCACAATCGGCCCCCGGTTGTTTTAATCCCCGGCCTGTTTTCCTCGCACCGGCAGTGGGCGCGTCTCGTCCCTTTCCTCAACCCGCCCTTTCGCGTTCTGGCCTTCGATTATCTTGGCGTGGGCCGCTCGGATAAGCCGGCTGATTTTTCGTACACGGCGGCCTCTCAGGCGGAAGTTCTATATCAAGCATTCCAGGAATTGGAAATAGAACGCGCTCATCTCATCGGCGCTTCTTATGGAGGCGGCATCGCCCTGACACTTGCCGGCGAACACCCGGAGAAAGTTGTCACCGTCACTGCAATCGAGGGCGTTTTCTATTGGTGGGGCTTGATGAGGGTCTATCATGTCTTGCGTCTGGCTCTGGCCACGCCGTTGATAGGTCCGCTGATCTTTCGCCTCTTCATCCCGTTGCTGATCGTTGTTGCCTGGGTTCGCGGCCTGCTTATTCTGCGTCATTCACCCGGAGAGGAATTGCGGGCGTTGAAAGACTGTTATCTTGAGCCACATGCCGAGCGCCGTGCCTGGGTAAATCTGCTGCGCACGGTTGGCGAAGACTTGCGCCCCAATGTTGGCCGTGTTCGCGATCCGATCCTGTATTTGGTTGGGCAGATGTCTCACGTTCGCCCATTTCTGACCCCGGCCCTCGACTTTCTGCGCCAGGCCCAACCCTCGGCGCGCATCCTCTTTATTCCTCGCGGCATGCACGATTTGAATGTCCAGCTTCCTGAGGCCATTGCCCCCAAAATCCTAGCCTTTTGGCAGGAATGCCGCTAGAGTCCCCATGCTATAATCCTCGCAACCTGCGCTTGTTTTCTGGAGGATTCCCCAATGAACGTTGCCGAACTGCAAAACAACGGCCTGAGTCTGACGCTCACGGCTGAGCACGAAATGATCCGCAACACCGCCCGCGACTTTGCCCGGAAGGAGATCGCCAAAGTGGCCGCCCACCACGACGAGACGGGCGAGTTTCCCTTTGAGACGATCAAAAAAATGGGGGCGCTCGGCCTGATGGGTATCGAAGTGCCGGAAGAGTACGGTGGCGCCGGCCTGGATACGATTTCTTACGTTCTGGCGATGGAAGAGGTCTGCAAAGTGGATGCGGCGCACGGCACGATCATGAGTGTCAACAACTCACTGGTCTGCCACGGCCTGTTGAAGTTTGGCACGGAGGCGCAGAAGCAGAAGTATCTTGCGCCGATTGCCGGCGGCGAGAAGATCGGCGCTTACTCGCTCACCGAGCCGATGTCCGGCTCGGACGCGGGGACGATGAAGTCGCGGGCCACACGTCAAAACGACGGCTACACCCTCAATGGCCGCAAGTCGTGGGTCACCTCGGCCCCCGTGGCCGACATCATCATCCTCTTCACCATGACTGCCCCGGAGAAAAAACACAAAGGCATCACCGCCTTCATCGTCGAAACCGACAAGCCCGGTTTTTCGCGCGGCAAGCACGAGCCAAAGCTGGGTATTCGGGCCTCGGCCACCAGTGAAATTGTATTTGAGGATTATCACTGCCCTGTTGAAAACCGGCTGGGCGAGGAGGGCGAGGGTTTCAAGATTGCGATGACGGTGCTGGACGCGGGCCGCATTGGCATTGCCTCACAGGCGCTGGGCATCGCCGAGGCCGCCTACGAAGCCAGCATCGCTTACGCCAAAGAACGCGAGGCCTTTGGCAATAAGATCGGCGAGTTTCAGGGCATTCAGTTCAAGATTGCCGATATGAAAACCCGCATCGAGGCCTCGCGCCTGCTGATCTATAACGCGGCGCTGACGAAGGAGCGGAGCAAGCATACCGGCGAACGGTATTCGCTGGAAGCTTCGATGGCGAAATTGTTTGCCTCGGAGACGGCGATGTTTTGCGCTCATCAGGCGGTGCAGATTCATGGCGGCATGGGTTACAGCAAGGAACTGCCGGTGGAGCGTTACTTCCGCGACGCCAAGATTACAGAGATTTATGAAGGCACCAGCGAGATTCAGCGGATGGTGATTGCGCGGAATGAGTTGGGAATGCGCTAATACCAGCTATGACACTCATCAACCTTGTTGCTCTGATTTTTATCATGGTTGGATTGGCGTTGGGGTGGCTGGCTTTCAGCCGCGCCACTTTTCAACCTGCTGACGATAATATGCAAGTGCGCCTGTTCGGCGTGTACTCGCCACTGTTGACGTGGTTGAGGTACAGGCGGATGCCGGTGATGAAGCAACAAGTACAGGTGAGCTTGCTGGAGTGGTTGCGCGCCCACGCGGGAACGGTGGTTGAGCTGGGCATCATTGCGGGCTGGGCGATGTGGGTGGGGCGGGCTTACCTTGACTTCGACCCGTTCATGTGGCCCGTGTCGAGCGAGATCGGCGGGCAACTCAACACCCATTATATTTGGGTGCAATTACAACGTTGCGGCCTGTGCGCTTTGTGGGACGGGACGATCAACGGCGGCATGCCAGCGCTGGCCGACGCATTTGGCAGTAAGCTCCACCCGCTGGTGATGATTACCACCCTGTTGTGGGGTGTGATGGCCGGGGCCAAAGTGGCGCTGGTGATCTGTTTCATCATCGCCGGTTATGCTCAATGGTGGATCGCCCGCCTGCTTAAACTGGGGCGGGTGGCCCGGGTGTGGAGCGCCATGCTTATCGTCGTCGGCGGTCACCTGTCAGCGCGTATGGCCACCGGCCAATTTGGCATCGTCCTCTCCACCGCCTCATGTAGTTTGGCGCTGGCGGCGGCGATAGACCTCGCCCTCACCGGAAAGCGGCGCTCCACCCTTGCCTTGGCCGTCACCGGCGCGCTAGCGATCGTCTCCGGCCAGGGCTATCTGCAACTTAGCCTGCTCAGTTGGGCCCCCGCCTTCCTCTTCCTTCTTCTTGATGATGAGTTCCACCTGCGCCCGGTTTGGAAAGAGTATGCGCTTGCCGTCGGCCTCAGTGTTTTGATGGCTGGTCTGTTTCTCATCCCTGCTGTCCATTTCCTCCCCAACTTTGCCAAAGAAACCGACCCTCTCTTTACTCGCGCTCAACCGCTCGAATACGCGCCTCTCAACCTGGTCATCCGCGACCTGGCCTTCATGAACACTAATGTTCTCGGCAAGTTCGTCGCTCCTGAACTCTTCACCATTTACATTGGCTGGGTGCCGGTCCTGCTGGCCATTATTTCTATTCGCTTTATTCGTCGCGACAATGCCCGCCTGGCCCTTTGCCTGATCGCGGGCATGATGATGAGTTTCCTGATGGGCAGTGCCATTCCGCTAAAATGGCTTGCGAAACTATCCACTTACTTCGACGGCTTTCGCCATCCGTCGTTGATGAGCATTCTTGCTGTCCCACCCATTGTGGCCCTAGCTGCTTATGGCTTCGACCAATTGCTGAAGCTCAACTGGCCGAAGCTCACTATTTCTTTCACCACAGCCAAATCAGCCACTCTCTCGGTGGCATGGGTGCTGGCCGTTCCTCTCTACTGGTCGTTCAGCACCGCCTATGATCTGAGCCAGGTTTTTATTCGCACTAGTGATGCCAGCCCTATTTACCAGTCTTACCAGCAAGTTATATCAGACCTTTACCTCACTGGTGATCGTTGGATTGCCCTGCCTTTCGGCGAGCATTTTTGGATCGAGCCTGCGGTGGCAGCGCAACTAAAAGTGACTAACGTTGTTTGGGCATGGAAGTGGAAAAACAGGGAGCCTCCCAAACCATATTTGATTGCCAATCGTACTGGTGCTCCGCCCGATACCGAGGTGGTTGGCCTTTTGGGCGACATCCCTATTTATCAGGACGCTCAGGCTGAATATGCCTACATAGCTTCAGGTGCTCAAAAAGTGCCATGTCAGGCCGCTGGTAGCGGTGGCGACTTGACGGTGACTTGCTCCACCGATCGCGCTGGGCAACTTGTCGTGGAGGAAAACTCGTGGGTTGGCTGGTACGTTTGGCGAGATGAGAAACCGGAGCCGCTTAAACAAGATCGCTGGCTTGCCGTCACTGCCCCCGCCGGTCAACATACCTACGAATTCCGTTATCGCCCGTGGGATGTGGCTGTTGGCCTTGCCGCCACCCTGATCGGATGCGGCCTTACTCTCTGGCTGTGGCGGCGGGCATCCTCAACCGAACCTCAATGAAAACCGCATTCTTCCCTCAACACGGCGGCCCGGAAGTGATGACTTACGGTGAACTGCCAGTGCCCGAACCCCGGCCCGGAGAAGTCCTGGTGCAGATCAAAGCCGCGGCCATGAACCGGGTGGACAAGTGGGTGCGCGACGGCTGGCCGGGAATCAAATTGACCCTGCCGCACACCCTCGGCTCGGATGGAGCGGGCGTCGTTGCCGCCTCTTCGACTTCGCTCAGGGCCGGCTTTTCTGTGGGCGACCGGGTCGTTCTCAACACCAACGTCGGTTGCGGCCACTGTGAAATGTGTGTGGCCGGGAATGATAACCTGTGCTTCAACTGGCACCTGTTCGGCGAGACGGTTGACGGCACGAATGCCGAATACGCCGCTATTCCCGAACGACAGCTTTTGCGCTTGCCCGACGGCTTCCCCTTTGAACAAGCCGCCGCCGCCGGTCTCGTGTTCCACACCGCCTGGCACTCGCTCATCACCAAAGGCCGGCTTCAAGCGGGTGAGACGATTCTGATCGTGGGCGCGGGCGGGGGCGTGAACACCGCCGCCATCCAGATTGCCAAACTGGCCGGTTGCACCGTTTACGTCGTCGGCTCGGACGAAAAGAAGCTGGCCCTGGCTCAGTCGCTCGGCGCGGACGTGTTGATTGATCGCTCCAAAGAAGATTGGGGCAAGAAGATTTACCAGTTGACGGGCAAGCGCGGCGTGGACGTGGTGGTGGACAACGTGGGCGCGGCCACGATGATGACCAGCCTTCGTTGTGTGCGAAAAGGAGGCCGCGTGCTGACAGTGGGCAACACCGCCGGACCAAAGTTTGAGATAGACAATCGCTTTATGTTTGGCAAACATATCAGCCTGATTGGCTCGACGATGGGAACGCGCGCCGATTTTGCAACGGTCATGGGGCTGGTGTTTGCGGGCAAGCTTCACGCGCCCATCAACTCGACGTTCCCGCTTTCCGACATCCGGGCCGCGCACGAGAAGATGGAACGGGGCGACGTGTTTGGGAAGATTGTGTTAGCCATCTGATTCGACGAAAGACGACGGACAATGACCTTCGTCATTCGTCATTCGTCATTTGTCATTCGTCTTTCCAATGCGCCGCTCGCTCAGTGTAACCTGGCTGTCCCTTCTGGTGTTTATATTAGGGTTGATGCAGTGGACGCGGGCCGCCGTGCTCTTCGCCCGCCAGCCTTTGTTGATCCAACTTGACGTGTCGTTACCCTTGCCTTACGCCATCCTCTCGGCAGCGATGTGGGGCGGGGCGTTGGTGGCGGCCTCAGTTGGGTTGAAGCGGCTAAACCGGTGGGGCTGGTGGCTGACCCTCATCGCCGTCACCGGCTCCCAGGCGCAGGCCTGGCTCGACAGGATTCTGTTCTCACGTTCCGATTACGCGCAACTTTCCACCGGCTTTGCGCTTGGTCTGACGGTGCTAGTGCTGGCGCTGGTTTGGGGCGTGTTGGGACGCAACCGATTTTAGATTTCCGATTTCGGATTTTGGATTGATGATTGAGCAATCTAAAATCGCAAATCCAAAACCCAAAATGGAGATGAGATGGCAATTGACCAAAAAATCGAACATTTGCGAAGTTTGCGTGAGGAAGCGAAACTCGGCGGCGGGGCGGATCGCATCGAAGCCCAGCACAAGCGCGGGCGGCTCACCGCTCGCGAGCGGCTCGAACTCTTGCTCGACCGCGGCTCGTTCCGCGAAGTGGATGCCTTTGTCACCCACCGCACGCACGACTTCGGGCTGGACGAGAAGCAGTTTCTCAGCGACAGCGTGGTGACAGGCTGGGGCACGATTGACGGGCGGCTGGTTTACGTCTTCTCGCAGGACTTCACCGTTTTCGGCGGGAGCCTGGGAGAAGTTCACGCCGAGAAGGTATGCAAGATCATGGACATGGCCGTGAAGACGGGTGCCCCGGTGATCGGGTTGAACGACTCGGGTGGGGCGCGAATCCAGGAAGGCGTGGTCTCGCTCGGCGGCTACGCCGATATCTTTCTCCGCAACACCCTGGCCTCGGGCGTCATCCCGCAAATCAGCGCCATCATGGGGCCGTGCGCCGGCGGGGCGGTGTACTCGCCGGCCCTCACCGACTTCATCTTCATGGTCAAAGGCTCGTCGTACATGTTCGTCACCGGGCCGGACGTGGTGAAGAGCGTGACCGCCGAAGAAGTGTCGTTTGAAGATTTAGGCGGGGCCAGCGTTCACAGTTCGGTGTCGGGCGTGTGCCATTACGTGGCCGAGAACGAGGCCGACTGCCTGTTTCTGATTCGCAAGCTGTTGGGCTACATCCCGCAGAACAACATGGAAGACCCGCCGTTTGTGAAGAGCATTGACGATTCTCTGCGTGAAGATGCGGCGCTCGATTCCATCGTTCCCGAAAACCCGAACAAGCCCTATGACATCAAGGATGTGATCACCCGGATTGTGGACAACGGCGAGTTTTTTGAGATTCACGCCGACTACGCCCAGAACATCGTCGTCGGCTTCGCCCGGTTGGGCGGCCACAGTGTGGGCGTCATCGCCAATCAACCGGCGGTGTTGGCCGGAGTGCTCGACATCAACGCTTCGGAGAAAGGGGCGCGTTTTATTCGCTTTTGTGATTGCTTCAACATTCCACTGGTTACGTTTGAAGACGTGCCGGGCTTCCTGCCGGGCGTGAAGCAGGAACACGGCGGCATCATTCGTAGTGGCGCGAAACTGCTTTACGCTTACTGCGAAGCCACCGTGCCCAAACTCACAGTGATCACCCGCAAGGCTTACGGCGGCGCTTACGACGTGATGAGTAGCAAGCACATTCGCGGCGACCTCAACCTGGCCTGGCCGACGGCGGAGATTGCGGTGATGGGGCCGGACGGGGCGGTGAGCATCATCTTCCGCAAAGAACTGGCCGAGGCTGAAGACCCCGTTGCCAAAAAAGCCGAACTGGTGCAGATGTACCGCGAGAAGTTTGCCAACCCGTACGTGGCCGCCTCGCGCGGCTACATTGACGACGTGATCGAGCCGCGTGAAACCCGCCCGCGCCTGATCAACGGCCTGGAACTGCTGGCCCACAAACGCGACAGCAACCCGCAGAAGAAACACGGAAACATTCCGTTATAGAAAAAATCTTATCAGGAATAACATTATGACGCTCCCCAACCGCGTCCTTCGCGAAGCATCCCGGTGGGGCGCGGTTGCCCGAAGGGGCCCGCGAGGACGCGGGCTATGAGCTTATTTCCGATAAGGTCTAAAATAAAAACCCGTTTTCCGTAGCCAGGAAAACGGGTTTCGAGACGTAGCTCTGCCAAGACCTGCCGGGTCGCTTGCGCGAAGACCCGGCAGGTCTTACCCGTTAATTAGGCCAGGCCAGACCTTCCACGTCGTCGTAGGGGATGGTGATGTTCTCGCTCGTGACCACTTGCTTCAAATTCACGTCATAAGCGTAGATCGTGAACCCGTGCACGCCGAGCGCCAGCAGGCCGTCGGGCCGCATGTCAACAGCCTCGGTCTTGCCGGGCAGGTTGCTGGCGATCTTGGTCACGGTGTTCCCGCTCGGGTTGTAGACAAGCAGGTCGCGGTTGGCAACCATGTACAACAGTGTGCCATCGTTGTTCCAGGCAATGCCTTCCACGTTCTTGGTTGCCATCGTTGAGGCAAAGACCAATGTGCCCTGGCCGGTGGCAGGATTGATCGTGATCAGCCCTTGATTCTTGGCCCAGCCCCACAGCGTCCCGTCAGGTTTGAAGGAGAGGCCCGGCACGTTGTTGAAGCCGGTCGGGCCGACGAGCGTCAGCAGTCCGGTTTGCTTGTCTACAGTGTAGAGCCGCCCGCCGTTTTCAGAGCTGGCATACAGAACGCCGGTGGTCGGGTGAAGGTCAAGGCCTTCGATGTCGTAACCAACTTGCACCGGGCCGAGCGGCATGACAACGTGGGTGATCCGGTCAACGGTGAAGAACTGCACGCTCTCGCTCATGTTCTGCACGCCGTAGATCAGGGTTTCCACTTCGTTGACGGTGATGGTGACGATGGCCGTGTTGCTGTTGGTGAAGCCGTCGTTGGCGGCGTAGGTGAAGGCGTCTGTGCCGTGAAAGTCGTCGGCTGGGGTGTAAGTGAAGGAGCCGTCGGTGTTGAGCGTCACCGTGCCGTGAGTCGGGGCGTCCACCAGAATCGCGGTGAGGGGATCGTCGTCGGCGTCACCGTCGTTGCCCAGCACGCCCGGAGCGGCCACTGTCAGCGAGTCATTCTCGTCCACCTCGTAAGCATCATCCACCGCCGCTGGGGTGTTGTTGATCAGAGCCAGCGAGCCGGTGGCCGTCGAGGGCGTGTAGCGCGCATCGTCGAATACGAGCGTTTCTTCGGTGCTGAGGGTGATCGCGCCGCTGAAGTAGGCGTTGACGGTGTAACTGCCAAACGGCAGTGGCACGTCGCTCAAGACGGCCTGACCGGCGTAGTCGGTGATGACGGCGGTATTGTACGATCCTGACTCGCCGGTAATCACAAAGAACACGGTCTCTTCGGCCAGATGGTTGTCGGCGGCGTCGGTGAGCGTTGCCGTGATGAGCGGGCCGTTGCCCAGGTGGCTGGTCGCCGAGGCCGGGTTAAGCGTGAGCGAAGTGGCCTGCTTAGTGATGGTGAAGGTGAGCGGCCCGGCGAAGGACGGTTGGTAGAGTTCGGTTCCGAGGAAGGAGGCGCGCAACTCATCATCGCCGGGGAGGCCGTTGAGGAATATGGTGACGGTCGCCCGGCCATTTACGTCGGTGACGGCCCGCCGCCCCTGGCTGCCAAGATTGAACTTGACCAACTGCCCAACCAGTGGCGCGCCGTTGTTGGTGAGCACGGCGCTGAAGGTGGCCGAGGTGCGGTACGGGCCGGACGAGGCCGCCGGGGTTTCGAGGACGAGCAGAGTTGGCTCGGTGGGGGCCAGGTTGATGCTGTAGTAACGGCCCAGGTTTGTCATCAACGTCACCAGGCCAACGCCGTTGGCGGCTTGCGCCACGAAGCGCACGTCTCCGGGCGGAGTGCCAACGAGGTCGAGCGTGCCCTGCCACGTCTTCGAGTCAGTGGCGCTTCGAGTCAAATCAAGCGATTGCCAGGTTCCGGCAAAGGGGCCGCTGAGGGCGGTGTAAGTGACCCAGACTTCCTGAACGCCGGCGGCAGGCTCGCCCGTGACCTGGGCGCTAAAGATCATGTTCCCGCCGGACACGGTGGCAACGATGTTGGTGATCGAAGGCGGCTCAGACAGCGCTGGGACGTTGCCGGAGAAAGTCTGGGTGTTGTTGCTGTAGTACAGCCGGAAGTTCATGTTGCCGAACTGCCGCAACGTGCCTCTGCCGATCAGCGAGGCCGGGTCGGACTGGAACTGGGCCGGGGTGACGATGAGGCGGGTGGCCCCGTTGACGTTCGTCAGGGCGGCGAAGTAGTTGGCGCGCCAGGGCTGGATCGGGTAGAACACATCGTAGAAGGCCGGGGCATGAACGCCGCGCAGTTCGGTGGATGCCGCGCCGGTGAGCGGCAGGATGTTCGCCAGGTCGGAGTAGGAGCCACCCCGGAAGCCCACGCCGCGCAGAACCGTGCCGGGCACAGTGACGTTGCGAACTTCGGCGGGCAGAACCGGCTCGGCCGGGTTTGACACCACGCCGTTGCCGCCAGAAAGATAAGTGGCGTCGTAGGTTTGCGTGGCGTTGGTCGGGTCTTTGAGGGTGACCGTGTGCGGCGTGAGCGTCGAAGTCACGTTGACATCGGCAAACTGCAAGCCAAGCGTCGCGCCGGGGTTGACGGCGAAGGTGTTGGGCGCGGCGACGATGGAAGCGTCACTGCTCGAGGGCAGGCGTTGGCCGGGCATGTTCACGCTCAACATGGGCAGGCCGAAGAGGGTGGCTTCGAGCAGGGCCTTCTCGTGGATGCCGCGCAGTTCCGGCGTGCCCGCCAGGTACGCCTGTTTGGCCGCCACCAGCGCCTTGCCCACCGCCACCGGCCCGGTTCCGGTTCGCAACGCCTGGCTGAATTCCAGGTAGAGCCGCTCGCTGTATTCGACGAAGTCGGTGTCGCCGTATTGATAGCCGGTTCCGGCGATCAGGGTTGCGCCTTTTCGGGCGAACGTCTGCGCCCAGTCTGGCTCGGCGGTAACGCCGGCCACGTTGTGCTCGTTGACGATGTTGTAGCCGGCGTGACAACCGGCGCTGAAGATGATGCTGTTGGTGAAGTCGGTGCTGGAAGCCGCCACCTCCGTCGTCAACAGCCGCGTCTTGTAGTCGGCGGCCAGGGTGCTGCTGGCGCTGAAGTGGCCGGCGAGGAAGATCAGATCGTGGCGATTGGTCAGAAGCGCCGTCTTCAGTTGAGATGCCGTCCACGAGGCCGGGTCTGTCGGGGAAAGCGCCCGGTCGGCAATGAGCGTGTCGGTGGTCGCCCCCAAACCCAGCCCGGCGGCCAGTTCACTCTGAACCGCATTCGCGGCGTCTTCGAGGAAGTCGTAGCCGGTGACGAGCGACGAGGCCGGTTGCGGCGCAACGCCGCCGCTCGTGGCGAGATAAGCGTCGAGCATCGTGGCGGCATCAGCCGCCGTTTCCACCAGGCGGCCAATCGCCAGGCCGGGCAGCGGGAAGGTGTTGACCTTCGTCGAAAGTTCGAACGGCGCGCCGTAGCCATCCTGGCTGAGCACGTAACCCAGCTTGAGGCTGGCCTGCGAGGAGGTGGCATCCTTCACCGGCGGCACGTAGTTCTGCTCGTTCGCCAGCAACGCCTGATCGGGATAGCGGAAGAACGGGATGGTGTTGTCGTGGCCGACGATGACCACATACTCCAGCGTGTTCAAGGCGCGGTAGCTATCAATGATGTTCTTGATGGAAGACGCCACCAGATTCTTAGCGTAGGGGCACTCAGGGTGAGCGTCGGCTTGAATGTTGGCGGCGGCCACGCGGGCATCGGCTCCCACGTCCACGATAACACCAGCCACTTCAGGATGAAGCGTCGGGTTGGCAAACTCGGCCAACTTCGCTTGCAGGGCGTTTTTCTCGTCCACCGTGCCAGCCGTGCGGGCCAGGTCGGTGAGGATGATGGTCTTGTAGCTGCCAGCCACGCCAGCCAGCGAGTTGGCCGGGAGCGTCGGGCTGACGGCGCCGCACGAGCCGGTGAGCATGATTACTTGCAGATGGAAGGGCGCGGTCAGGCTGAACGCGCCGTTGCGGCCACGCACGCGCACGTAAAAATCGCCGGCGTTGTTCCAGGTGTTGAGGCTGAGTCCCTCGCCGCTCGTGCCGTCAAACGCCGAGACGCCAATGAGACTGCGGCTCTGGGCGCTGGAGAAGGCCGCTGGGTCGGGGCTGAAGGTGTCCGGGCTAAACGTATCCGGGCTAAACGTATCCGGGCTGAAAGTATCAGGACTAAACGTGTCGGGGCTAAACGTATCCGGGCTGAAGGTGTCTGGGCTAAACGTGTCCGGGCTGAACGTGTCGGGACTGAAGGTGTCCGGGCTAAACGTGTCGGGGCTGAAGGTGTCGGGACTGAATGTGTCCGGGCTAAACGTGTCGGGGCTAAACGAATCTGGGCTGAAGGTGTCGGGCGCATACTCGGCGCCGAGCCGCACCAGGTCTTGCGGTGAGGCGATGGTTTTGTATGCGGTGGCGATGTCTTTGTAGAGGGTGAGGTCGTAGTTGGCGGGCAGGCCGGTGAGGGTGACGATCACCTTGCTCCCCGGTTGCACCGAGAACTTGTACCAGCGCGACTGGCCGGGCAGGTCAACAAAGTGATCGGCTGGCGCTGAGAGCGGGTCGCCGCCGAGCGTCAGGCGAGAAGCGCGCGTCCAGACATCGTTGCCCAGGCCGGCGACCACACACTGCGAGAACTCGGAGGTGTTGCCGCCAGGATCGGTGGCAGTGGCCGTGACAAACTGGCCGACGGCGACCGTCGAGGCAATGGAGGCGCTGAAGGTGGCGTCACCCGTCGCGTCGGTTGTGGTCGTCGTTGAGCCGAGGAAGGTTTGGCCTTCGCCAAAGTTGGAAGACTCGCAAACCGGGCTGGCGAAGAATTCAATCGTGAAAGCAGTGTTGGCGGCGCTGTTGAGGCGGCCTTCGATGCCAATGTTGCCGCCGCTGGGAATGGCGCGAGTGAGGGTGGCAAAGTTTTGCAGGCCGTTCGCGCCCGAGTCGGCGTCATTGGTATCGTTGGCCGTCGGGCCGTCGCCACCCAGGTCAATGCCCGAAGCGCCATTGTCGAAGATGCTGTTGGCGCGCAGGGCGTTGCCTACGCCGGAGCTGACGCGCACGCCGTTTCCGTTGAAGCGGGTGATCGTCAAGTTGCGGATAGTGCTGTTGCTGGTGGCGAGGATGAAGCCGTTCGCGCCGGTTCCAGCGTTGAAGCCGTCCAACACGACTGCGTCGGTCGTGCCGTCAACGACGACCGGGTCGGTGATCGTCGGCAGGGCCGAAGTTGGCTGAATAGTGTGCGGGCCTGCGCCGGGGATGTTGAAGGTGATCTGATCGGGCGTTGCGCCGTTGGTGCGGATGTTGGCGGCGGCAATCGCTTCGCGCAGAGAGCAATGATTGAAGGCGCACAGGCCGTCGCCGGGGTCGTCGGTGGTGTTGACGACGAAGGTGGGGCCAGGCTGGGCGGGGTTTTCAAATTCGTAAGCGCCAATGTCGCATTTTGCGCCCTGAGGCCGGGTCACGCCGCGCTGGTCGGTGGCCGGGCAACCGGTGTTCGTTCCGGCGTCAATCGCCGGGCTACCAGCGGGCAAAGCATGAGTGGCGGTGTTGCCGCCGTTGTTTTGCAGGGGGCCGAGGTTGGGGTTCACGCCGAGCAGGTTGCCGGTGCTGACTCCGGTGAGGGTACAGCCAGTCGTGAATTGAATCAGGTTGTTTCCCTGAGAGGCGATTGAACCGGAGCAGTCGCGATGTTTGGTCGAGGCGCTGTTGTCGTTGTTGCCGGCGATGATCACATTCTTGATGTAAACCGTGCCGCCGTAGCGGGCCAGGCCACCGCCGTTGCCGGAACCGTTGGCGTCGAGGTCAGCGGTGTTGTTGGCAATGGTAACGTTGGTGAGAGTCGCCGTGTCGCTGTAATTGAAGAGACCGCCGCCGTCGGTTTTGGCGGAGTTGCCGCTGATGGTGTCGTTGATCAGGGTGAGAGTTCCGGCGTTGAAAATGCCGCCGCCTTTGCCCCCGGATTTATTGCCCGAGATGGTGCTGTTCTGAAGGATGAGGACGCCTTTGTTATGGATACCGCCGCCGCCATCATCATCGGAGATGTTGCCGTTGCTGATCGTGACTCCCGAGATGGTGACGGTCTTGCCAATGTGAATTTGAAAGATGCGGTCGGTAAAGCCGCTGGCGGCGGTGATGGTGGCCGGGCCGGTGGTGGTGATGGACAGGTTGCTTTTGATGTCCAGGTCGCCGGTTGAGGATGCATCTTCGCTACCGGAGTCGGTGCGGGTGAGGGTGTAGGTTCCCGTCGGGAGGACGATGGTGTCTGTTCCGCTCCCGGCCGGGCATTCGCCGGGTTGACTGCTGGAGGCCAGGTCCTTGTTGGCGGCAATGACGGCCTCGCGCAGGGTGCAAAGGCCGTCAGTGTTGATTTTGTCGAGAGGGCTGTTGACGACGATGGTAGTGGCGCCGCTGGCCCTGGAAGTCATATAGACGGAAAACTGAAGCGACAGGACGGCGACCAGAAGGGCCGTTGCGCCCGCCAGACGCATGGCTAGCTTTGTAAAGTTTTTCATGTCTCTCTCCTCAATCCTATTTTCGAACTGCTCACCCCCCGCAGGATGAGACCCCGGTGTTCGCTTCTTAGGAAGAAGCGATACTGAATTGAACTGGCATATACTCAAAAAAGGGTAAAGGAAACATCAAGGGAAACTGATAGTAGATAAACTTTATCGGAAATTGGCTCCCGGCCCGCGTCCTCGCGGGCGGCCCAACCACGAGGACGCGGTTGGAGCGCGCAAAAGGTTATTTCCAATAACGTCTATAGTTTCTCCCTGATTGCGGCCTCAACTGCTTCACATCCGTTCTATACCGTTCAAACCCGGTTCAGGATATGGGCGGTTGGACAGGAGATTAGGGTGATACGCCCTTACTCTGGCAGTTTCACAATATCATGTTTGAGCTTCGCCGTCTGTATTTCAGGACACAGTTTGCGCCCCGGTTGAGGAAGGTTGAGGGTGGGGAATGAGAAACCGGCGTTGGGATGCGCCGGTTTCTCTGAACGTGGCTAGTTTTGCAGGGCGTATTGAACTGCCTCTGGCAGGGTCAAGGCCCGGCCTTTGTCTATGAGGCTGTTCCAGGCTGTTTCATCGAGCGCCTGCCGGGCGTTGGCGAGCAGGGCTTCGAGCTTGTTCTTTTCGGCGGGGGAGAGGGGGGAGCCAATGGCTTCCCGTAAGCCGGCGGCGGCGCCCACCAGCCGAAAGGCGCGTTCGGGCTGGCCTTCGAGCGAAGCCAGGCCGCCCATGTCTTCCAACAAGTAGGCTGTTGCCCAGCGGTCGCCCAGTTGGTTGTTGATGGTCAAACTTTCCTGATACATCGAGCGCGCCGCCGCATAATCGCCTTGAGCGCGGGCGACATTGCCGAGGTTGTTGAGAGAATTCGCCTCGGCCCAGCGGTCGCCGATCTGGCGGCGAAGAGTCGCCGCCTCTTCGTGGCGGGCGCGGGCCTCGGCGTAGTTGCCCTGATCCAGGGCCACGTTGGCCAGGTTGTTCAGCGAGTGAGCGATGGCCGAGCGGTCTCCGACTTCGCGCCGGATGGCCAGGCCTTCTTCGTGGTAGGCGCGAGCCTGTTCGTAATTGCCTCCCAGGCGGGCGATGATGCCCAGGTTGCTGAGCAGGCCGCCGATGCGCGTTTTATCATCCAACTCCTGCCGGAGGACAAGGCTGGCTTCGTAGCGGGCCTGAGCCAGGTTGTAATTGCCCTGTTGCGCGGCCAGCGACCCGGCGTAGTGAAGCACCTGGGCTACCCCGGCCCGGTCGCCCAGGTCTTCAAAGATGGCTTGCGCTTTCGCCAGCCAGTCCGAGGCTTCGGTGTACTGGCTTCGTTTGCGAGTGAATTCGCCGATCACAGTCTGGCACTGGGCCTGGGCGCGCCGGTCGCCCAACTGCTCGGTGAGGGCCAGCGCTTTTAGATACGAGTCGCCCGTCTCTGCCCAGCGGCCAACCAATTCCAGCACGCCGCCCAGTTTGAGCATGACAGGCACCTGTTCTTCGGCGGTCAACAGAGGCAGAACCTGTTGGTAGTAATCAATCGCCCACTTGTTGTCGTAGTTAGCCTGGGCGGCCTCGACGGCCTTCAGCCAATACTCGCGCTTCTTGGCCGTGTTCTCGCTTCGCCCATAATGAAAGGCCAGGGGGGCTACCCACTGCTCCAGCACTTTGCTGAAAGTCCGCTCGATGTATTGGGCGATCTGATCGTGCAGAGTGGCTCGCAAGGCATAGGGCAGACTCTCGTAGGCGACTTCGTGAGTAATGATATGTTTAAAGAGATATTCAAGCTCAGGGTCGGGTGTGTCGAGCGGCGTTAAATCCAGGCGGCCCAGGGCTTCAAGGTTGGCTCGCACTTGTGGCTCGTCGCCCACCAACTGGGAATAAGCGCCCCAGAGCATGGCCGCCTTAAACTGCCGCCCGATGATACTGGCCACTTTGATCGTGCTCTTCTGATCTTCGGTAAGCTGGTCCATGCGGCTAAGGATCAGGCTGTGGAGGTTGGCCGGGAAATCGAGTTGTTCCAACGCCTGACTGTTGCGCGGGTCAATCTTTCGATCTTGGAGGTAGTTGAGCAGTTCTTCAATATAAAACGGGTTGCCTTGCGCCTTGTCAGTGATTTTGCCGATGAAATCCTGCGGGATCGCCGTCTGTGCGCCGAAGAACTGTTCCAGCTTCAAGCTGATCAGCCGTTCAGCTTCCTGAGGCGTGAAGTCGTTGAGTTTGGTTTCGCTGAAATGAGGCAGTTGGCTCACCCGCAGAGTCTGGCCGCTCTGCGAGTCCATCGGGCGATAACTCATCACCAGCAAGATAGGCAAATCGGCGATGGCCCGTCCGATCACTTCCAGTAGATCGTTCGACAGAGGATCGATCCAGTGGCAATCTTCCAGAACCAGGAAGAGAGGGCCGAACCTGGCCCGCCCCCGCAAACAATCGGCCAGCAGAGCCTCGCGTGAGGTCTTGCGTAATTTGGCGTCGAAGTCGCGAGTGAAATCGTCGTCAGGGATGGGCAGATTGAGGGCCGCGTCGAGCAGGGGCAGGCGGGGCGTGAGAGCCGGGTCAATCATTTGCAACTGCCGCCTCAAGGCTTTCACTTGTTGCGCCAGGTCCCACTCCGGGTCAACGCCAAAGAAGCTTCGCCAGATCGAGTGCCAGACCAGGTAACTGGTGTTGGTTCCATACGACAGACATTCGCCGCCGTAGCCGGTAAGCTGATATTCATTGGCCAGGCGAATAACCTCAGCCATCAGCCGCGACTTGCCCATGCCGGCCTCAGCGGTGATGCCGGCAATCTGACCGTGCCCACGCATGACCTGCGCCATCTTCTGCTCGATGGCGGCCAGTTCTTCGGCGCGGCCCACCATAGGAATGGTGTAGTTGATTTCCTGAAGCCGGACGGCCTGGCGCGCCCTCTGGCCGCGCAAATTGTAAACGTCCACCGGCTCGGTCTTGCCCTTGACTTTGATGGCCGCCAGACCCTCCCAGTTGAAATCATGGCTCGCGCTTTGTTGCGCCCCCCGGCTGGCCAGAATTTGCCCCGGCGCCGCCGCCTGCATTAATCGGGCGGCCAGGTTCACGTCATCGCCCAGCACACCGTAAGTGCGGCATTCGCCACTGCCATAAGCGCCGGTACGCATTCGGCCCTGGCTGATTCCAATTTGCACCGCGCGAATGTAATTCAATGACGGGAGTCGCAGTTCCAGCGCCGCCGAAGCCGCGCGGGCGGCGTCATCCTCGTGGGCCAGCGGCGCGCCAAATGCGGCGTAGAGCGCACTGCCTTTGTCGCCGATGTTCACATTCATCAGCGCGCCCTCGTAGCGGGCAAAGACGCTCTGCACTTGCCGGATGTAAGCATTGAGCTTGTCTCCGGCTTCGTCGTCGGCATCGTAATCAATGCCGCTAAAACGCAAAAAAAGGGCCACCGCCGGGCGCAGTTCGGCCAGGAACTCGCCTTGCCCGCCCATCAAGCGGGTGTAGACGGGAGGCAACAGCCACGGGCGGATCTGAGATTCATTGAGGGCGTCGGTGGAAAGCGCCGGCCACGGGGAAGCCGCCACGTCGTTGGTGAGGCCGGACACGACTGCCGGGCGCTGGCCCGGCGACTCGTCATAGCTCCGGGAGGCAATGCGAACCAGGTTTCCCAACGCCTCGGCGGCGGAAGAGTGAAGCACCACTTCACCCTTCCCGGCCTGCTTCTCGGTGGCAGACAGGTTGTCGAGCGTCGTCCCGGCCAGCACGTCCATCACCTGGATAACGGGGTCGCCCACGACAAAGCGCCGGGCCGGGCCGGTGGCCACGGCCACCTTCACCGCCAGCGACACTGTTCGCCCGGACGGGATCGTCACTTCGACGAACGCGCCCATGGCTTTCTGCATGGCCAGCCCGCAGGCTACGGCTCGCTGGGTCGCCAATTGAGTCGTCGTTTCAGCGCCATCGAACCAGCAGGTGATGGCGTCGCCGGTGAAGCTGATGGCGCTTCCACCGTAGCGATGCAGTTCGGCGATCAGGGCGTCGTACACCAGATTGAGGTGGCGGCTCAACTCCTCAGCCCCGCGTTGCGGGCCAAGCTCGTTGGCCAAGGCTTCGGTCAGGGCGGTGAAACCGGAGACATCGGCGAAGAGGGCGGCGCCATACGCGCGATCAGGCAGGGCAACGCCTTTGGCTAAGGCTTGCCGTCGGTCCATCGGAATATAGACGCTCAACGTGTCAATCATGGCCTGATTTTGATTGTCAATTGTATCTCAAATGGCAAAGAGTGCTACTGTGAAATTAGTGGGTTGTCGTCTCACAAAAAACAGAGCGAAGAGTGTTGCGCAGGCTCTCCGCTCTGTTCACTAAAGTTGCTGAGGGGCGGCCGGCTACGGAATGTTGCCGCCGCCGAAGTCGTCGAAGACGGCGTCGCCGGCTTTGATGAACCACAGACCGGTGCGCCCACCCTTGTTGTTGAAAAAGGTCTGGTCGGCAGTGTTGAGCGTCACCGTGCCCACAAGCATGCCGTTCTTGAAGATTTTCACCTGGCCGTTGCTCAAGGCTTGCGCGCCGAACTGATCGCCGTCGTTCAGGGTAAGCGGGATATTGGCGTAGATCGTCCAGTGCTTGTTGCCTGGCCTGAAAGTCTCCACGCGTACTGCGTTGTGCCGGGCGTCGTAGAGCACCTCAATCGCGCCCTTGCGCCAGTCGGGCGAGTTGCCCTGCACCTTGAGCAGAAGGTCTTGCTCGATGCCGTCGCCGTCTACCTTCTTGAAGGTGATGTAGGCTTCCTGGTTCGCGCCGAACTTCGGGTTGTTTCGCCAGTAGATCGGCCCGCCGCCAACCACGTCCACCTGTTTGTTGATGATCTGGTAGCCGCCCAGGCCCTCGGAGCCATGCCAGGGTTTGTGCGGCGCGCGCAGGCGGCCATTGCGGCGGTTGAAGTTGTCGAGCACGCCGTTGGCCGGGAAGGGCGAGAGGTGGGTGAGCGCGCCGGTTGCCGACGACGAGTTGTAGCGCGGGTCGTCGAGGGTGATCGGGTTGCCCGGCACCGGAATCGTGCCGCCAAAGAAGGCGCGAACGGTGTAACTGCCGGGAGGCAGTGGCACAGAGCCGAGAGGCGCTCGCCCGGCGAAGTCGGTGATGACCGAGGTGGCGTAATTACCGCCGAGGCCGGTGACGACAAAGAAGATGGTCTTCTGGCCGAGCGGCAGGCCGGCGGCGTCTTTCAACGTCGCTACAATACCGCTGTTGTTGCCGGCCACGACCGTGACTGATGGCGGGTCGAGCGTGATGGCTGTGTTCTGCTTGACGACGGCGAACGCAACCATGTCGGACGATGGCGCGTGAACATCCGAGCCTCGGAATGCCGCCCGCAACTCGTAGTTGCCCGGCAGGCCGAGGAGCAGAAGCTCAAGGGCGGCCCGACCGTTGGCGTCGGTCGTGGCGCGGCGAGTCTGGCCGCCGAGGGCGAAGACGATGGTTTCGCTTGCCAGCGGCGAGCCGCCACTGGTGAGCGTGGCCGTGAACATGGCGGTGGTGCTGTATGCGCCAGTCGCGCTTGACGCCTGAAGGTCGAGAACAGTCGGGGTCAGGTCGGGCGAGGGCGCGCCGGGATCAACGTCGGGCTGGTAGTAAGCGCCGAGGTTGGTGCTGGCGGCAACCAGGCCCACGCCGTTCACAGCTTGCGCCAGGTAACGAATGTCTTGCGGAGCGGTTCCGTTGAGCGGGAGCGAGCCTTTCCACAGCCGCGAGTCATTTGTGTCTTGCGCCAGGTCGAGCGATTGCCATTGCCCGGCGTACGGCCCGCTGAGGGCGGTGTAAGTCACCCACACTTCCTGGACGCCCGCCGAAGGATCGCCGACGACGGTGACTTCAAAGTTGATGTCGGTGGCGGTAGAGGCCGCCAGCACTTTGGCGATGTAAGGGGCCGCCGCCAGGGCCGGGGTGTTGCCGCCGTAAGTTTGGGTGTTGTTGCTGTAGAAGAGCCGGAAGTCCATGTCGTTGAACTGCCGGAGTGTGCCGGTGAACGAACTGCCGTTGGCCGACTGATACTGGGCCGGCATCACCGCCAGGCGGGTGACGCCATTGCCTCGGCTGAGGGCCTCGAAGTAGTTCACGTGCCAGGGCTTGATCGGATAGAACACTTCGGAGAAGAACGGCGGGTGGACGCCGCGAAGCTCGGTGGTGGCCGCGCCGGTGAGCGGCAGGATGCCCGGTGTGTCGGTGTAGCCGCCACCCCGGAAGCCCACGCCGCGCAAAACTGTTCCGTTGGCTGTCACGTTTTCTATTTCCAGCGGCAGGACAGGTTCTGCCGGGGCCGTCACTTGCCCGTCACTGCCCGAAAGATAAGTGGCGTCGAAGGTCTGGGCAAAGTTGGTGGGGTTGTGGAGGGTGACGGTGTGGGTGGTCAGAGTCGGCGTCACCGTGATGTCGGTGAATTGCAAGCCGAGCGTGTTTCCAGGATCAGCAACATAGCCGTTCAGTGCGCCAACAATCGAAGAGTCGCTTACCGGAGTCAGGCGTTCGCCCGGCATGTTGACGCTGATCATCGGCAGGCCGTAGATTGTGGCTTCGAGCAGAGCCTTCTCGTGGATGCCTTTGAGTTGAGGCGTGTCGGCCAGGTAGGCGAGTTTGGCCGCCACCAGCGCATTCCCGACTGACACCGGGCCGGTGCCGGTTCGCAGTTGGCGGGTGAACTCAAGATAGATGCTCTCGCTGTATTCGATGAAATCGGTGTCGCCATATTGATAGCCGGTTCCGGCGATAAGGGTCGCCTGTTTCTGGGCAAAGGCGCGCGCCCAATCCGGTTCCTGCGTGACATTGGCGATGCCGTGATCGTTAACGATGTTGTAGCCGGAGTGGCACCCGGCGCTGTAGACGATGCTGTTCACCAGATTCACCGATGAGGCCGTCAGTTCGTTGGCCAGCATGCGGGTGGTGTAGTCGGCGGCCAGGGCGCTGGAGGCGCTGAAGTGCCCGGCCAGGTAGATCAGGTCGTGGCGGTTGGTCAGCAGTGCGGCTCGCAGTTGATCCGCCGTCCAGGCTTGCGGGTCAAGCGGTGAGGCGTCGCGCGGGGCGATGAGAGTGTCGGTGGCAGTGGCGGTTGAACCGAGGCCGGCCACCAGTTCGGTTTGAACGGCGTTGGCGGCGTCTTCGAGGAAGTCGTAGCCGGTGACCAACGACGAGGCCGGGGTGTCCACCACGCCGTCGCCTGTGGTCAGGAAGGCGTTGATCATGCCAATCACTTCGGTCGGCGTTTCCACCAAACGGCCAACTGGCAGATCGGGGATCGGGAAGACATTGACTTTGTACGAGATGCTGATGCTTGAGCCGTAGGCGTCCTGGCCGAGCACGTAGCCGAACTTGAGGCTGGCCTGCGAGGCGGTGTTGTCGCGCACTGGCGGCACGTAATTCTGCTCGTTCGCCAGCAAGGCGTTATCGGGGTGGCGGAAGAACGGGATGACGTTGTCGTTGCCGACGATGACCACGTACTGGATCGGGTTCACGTCTCGATAGGCGTCCACGATGCTCTTGATGGAAGCGGCGACGAGGTTCTTGGCGAACGGACATTCAAAGTTGGTGTCGGCCTGGGTGTTGGCGGCGGCCACCCGGGCGTCCGCGCCCACGTTCACGACCACACCGTTGACCGCTGTGGCTAGTGTGTTGAGTTGCGCCAGCAGAGCGGCCTTGTCGCCTGCCGTGCCTTCCATGCGGGCCAGGTCGGCGAGGATGACAGTGTTGAAACCACCGGCGGTGGCAGTTGTGTTGCTGGCCGGGAGGGCCAAGCTCACATCACCGCACGTTCCGGTGAGCATGGTGATTTCGAGATGGAAAGCGCCGGCCAGGCTGAACGCGCCGTTGCGCCCGCGCACGCGAATATAGAAGTCGCCGGCGTTGTCCCAGGTGTTGAGCAGGATGCCTTCGCTGGCCGTGCCGTCGAAGGCCGAGATGCCGATCAGGCTCCGGGTCTGGGCGCTGGCGTAGGCTTCGGGGATTTCGCTAAAGCTGTCGGGGCTGAAGCTGTCGGGACTAAAGCTGTCGGGACTAAAGCTGTCGGGACTAAAGCTGTCCGGGCTAAAGCTATCGGGGCTGAAGCTGTCGGGGCTAAAACTATCCGGGCTAAAGCTATCCGGGCTGAAACTGTCCGGGCTGAAGCTGTCAGGACTGAAGCTGTCGGGGCTGAAGCTATCCGGGCTGAAACTGTCGGGACTAAAGCTGTCGGGACTGAAGCTGTCCGGGCTGAAGCTGTCGGGCGCGAACTCGGCGCTCAACTTCACCAGGTCTTGCGGGCTGGTCAGATCGTTGAAGGCTTGGGCGATGTCCTTGTAAACCGTCAGGTCATAGTTGGCTGGCAGGTTCGTCAGCGTGACGATGAGCTTGCTTCCCGGCTGGACGGTGAACTTGTACCAGCGCGACTGACCCGCTTCGGTGAGGAATTGATCCGATGACCCTTCCAGAATCGAGGGGTCGCCGCCGCTGACCAGGGGCGTCTGGAGCGCCTGCGGCCAGGAGACGTTGTTCGGGTCAGCCGGGGCGCACGGCGAGAACTCAGACGTGTTGCCGGAACTGTCAGTCGCAGTGGCGGTGATGAAGTCGCTTGACGTGACCGGTTGGGCGGTGATCAGGTCGGCGGTGAAGGAGGCAAACCCGCCCTCATCTGTGCCAACACTTGTGGCGCCGAGATGCCGCTGGCCCTCGCCAAAGTTCGAAAGATCACACGAGGCGCTGGCGTAGAAATCAAGGGTGAATGACCCGCCACTGCTGCTGAGTTCGCCGCTAATGGTGATGCCGCCACTCGTTGGGATGGCCAGGCCGAGCACCGGGAAGTTTTGCAGGTTGTTCGGGCCAGTATCGTCGTCAAACTCATCGTTGGCCGTCACCCCGTCGCCCAGCAGGTCAATGCCCAAACCGTCATTGTCAAAGATGCTATTGGCGCGCACAACGTTGCCGGTCGTGCTCGCGCCGCTGATTTCGACGCCGGAACCGGCATTCTGAATAATGGTATTGCCCTCAATTGTGCTTGCGCCGTCAAGAATTTCGATTCCATCCGAGACGTTGCCGGCGATCAGATTGCCTGCGCCAGCGATTGACCCGCCGATGGTATGGCCTGTGCTGAAGTTCCCGATGAAGATTCCCCAACCCTCCCCGGCCCCGCCTGGGACGCTGGCCACGAAGTTTGGCAGGAAGGTGACGGCATCAGCGCCGACGCCAATCAGATTGCCTTGCGCGCTATTGCCGGAGCTAAACTGGAAGGCGATGCCGGTCGAGCCGTTAGAAGAGATGACGTTACGCGCCGCCGAGGTTGGGCCGCCGATGAGGTTGTCGTTGGTGAATACGTTGACGCCGACAAAGCCGTTGCTGGCCGGAAGCAGGCCGGTGACATCCGTGCCGATGAAGTTGCCTTCAATCGTGTTGCCTCCACCGCCTTCACCCTGAATGGCAATTCCTTCGCGCGGGAAGCGATTAATAACCAGGCCGCGCACGACACTGCTGGAAGTTTGCAGGTCAAGGCCGACCTCGTCGCCCTCAAGCAAACTGCCGGACAACTCGATATGGAGCACGGCATTGGAAGCAAAACCCTCAATGTTAGTGTTGGGGCTTGCGCCAGGTTGAGTGTAGCCGTCAATGATTACCGGGTCGAAAATGGAAGGCAGGGCCGAACTTGGGGCGATGGTTTGCACGCTCCCTTCGCTGATAATGTTGAACCGAATCTCGTCCGGCGTAGCGCCATTGGCGTGAGCGTTGGCCGCATTGATCGCCTCACGCAAAGTGCAGTCGTCCACGCTGCACAAACCGTCGTGGTCATCGGATGTGTTGACGGTGAACACCGGGCCGGTTTGAACCGAAGACTCTAATTCAAACGCGCCAATATCGCAGTTCGCCGGCGGGTCATTGTCTCCATCCTGAGGCCGGGAAACGCCGCGCTGGTCGGTCTCCAGAGTCGCGCCGAACCGATCCTTACAGCCTGCCGGGTCGCCGGCGTCAATTGCCGGACTGCCAGTCAGCAGGGCGTGAGTGAAGGTGGGGCCGCCGTTGTCCGCCAGCGGCCCTAAGTTGGCGCTGAGGTCTGTGATGTTGCCAGTCGTATCGCCAAAAATCACGCAACCGGCGGTATTTGCAATCAGGTTATATCCTTGCGAAGTCAGAATGCCCGAACAGTCTGGAGTGATAGAAGGCTCTATGCCAGCCGAGAGATCAAGATTGGCGGCGATGATTGTGTTGTTTGCATTAATAGTGCCGCCGTCGTTGAATACGCCGCCGCCGCCGCCATTGTCATCTGCATCAGAGTCGGCAGTGTTCCCGGTGATGGTCACATTATTCAAATGGGTAGTGAAACCACCGACGAAGGCAAATTCGTAAATGCCGCCGCCATTGACAGAGGCGGTGTTGCCGCTGACAGTGCTGTTGACGATGGTCAGAGTGCCGGCATCATTGTAAAAACCGCCGCCGTCTGAAGTTGAGGTATTGTTGTTGATCAAACTGCGGGTGACGGTCGTCACGCCGTTGTTGTTGCGAACACCGCCGCCGCTGCTGCCACTGTTGCCGGTGATGGCGCTGTCTTCGATGACGACATTCTCCACGCCGCCGCCGCCAAAATTGAAGATGCCGCCGCCCGACCCGGTCGCCATGTTGCCGACGAGCGCGCTATTGCGAACTGTGAGCAGGGCTGTGGAAGCGAGATCGATGTTGTCCGCGAAGTTGAGAAGCGCGCCGCCTGCGCCGCCGGCTGTATTCCCGCTCAAGGTCGAGTCAATAATCGTCGCCGTGGCCGTGCCGCCGCCGAAAGCGGCGTTGTCGAGCGCGCCGCCATTGTTGGCGGCGCTGTTGCCGTCGAACGAACTCTGGCTGATCGTCACGGTGGCAAAGTTGGCAATCGCGCCGCCTTGATTAACAGCCGCCGTGTTGCCGGTGAACGTTGAGGTGTTGATGGTCAGAATGCCACTGTTGCTGATGGCGCCGCCGATGCCGGCCAGGTTACTTGTAAAATGACTGCCGTTGATAATCGTAGTTCCGGCATTGCTGAGCGCGCCGCCGAAGGTGGTGGTGAGAGTGCTGGGTAAATTCCCGTTGCTCACCGTTACGTCATTCAGCGTCAGGTGACCATCCGGGTCAACATAGAAAAAGCGGAAGTCGGGAACCTCTGCGCCTCGAGTAATCGTCGCATTGGGGCCGCTGATAATAATGTCGGTAGTGATGGCCGGCAGGCCGGTGGGGAGCCCGTCAGCGGTATTGTCAACCGCCGTCAACGTGTAGGCGCAATCGGCGGCCAGGTTGATAGTGTCGGCCTCCCCGTTGGCATTGGCAGTGGTGATCGCCGCAATCAGTCCGGCAACATCACCCACGCCGCCGGAACAACCGATATCAAAGGTCGCCGCCTGAGCGAGGTTCCTCGGCGCAAGGATGCCTGCCAGCAAGATAAGCATCGTTACGAAGGAGGCGACCGCAGAAAAACGGAGCGAAGATGTGAAGAGAGACCAGAAACGTGCGCGAGACGTAATCAGGTTTGGCATAAATTGACTCCTCTAAGACATTACCCGGAAATCTCCACTTGGGAGATTCATCGCTACAGATGGTTGACCGAGAAGGTGCGGCCTGCTTTTCGAGAATCTTTTGGAGTTTTGCTTTACAGCAGGCGGATATTCTTTTTTGCTGACAACAGAAATAGGATGAGAAGGCCTTGACCCCATTGCATACGCTTCCTAAGTTGGCCTTGCTTACGAAACGATGCTTCATTGTAACTGCTTGAGTGTCAAGAAACGGTCAAGGGAATCGAAAAAACAGCTTACAACGTGCTTTCGGTTGTTGTTCTATTAGCGCGTGATGTGCAAGAGAGTTTGACTTGCCCGGCAGCGGATCGCACTCTCCAATTGCCGAGATGGCGCCAGAGATGATTTCTCGCCGACTTTGGATATAATGGCGGTACATCCAATTTGTAATCTGCTTCACGATTGAGTTGCTTACCAAAACAGGAGCTTTCATTTCATGGTGACTAAAGTCCTGATTGCCAATCGCGGCGAAATCGCCGTCCGCATCATCCGCGCCTGCAGGGAGCTGGGCATCCAAACGGTGGCCGTCTATTCGGAAGCCGACCGCAACGCTCTCCACGTCCGCTACGCCGACGAGGCCTATTTGATCGGCCCGGCCCCCTCTCGCGAGTCGTACTTGCGTATGGACAAGATTCTGGACGTGGCCCGGCGCGCCGAGGCTGACGCCATTCATCCAGGCTACGGTTTCCTGGCCGAGCGGGAGGATTTCGCGGAAGCGTGCGCCGAAGCCGAGATTACGTTCATTGGCCCCAAGCCCTCTTCAATTGCGGCGATGGGCGACAAGGCGGTGGCCCGGGCCACAGTGACCAGGGCCGGCGTCCCTGTGGTTCCGGGAACTGAGGCTGAGGGCAGCCTGCGCGACGAAGAGATCGTCGCCGTCGCGCCGCAGATCGGTTTCCCGCTTTTGATTAAGGCCACGGCAGGCGGCGGCGGCAAGGGTATGCGCGAAGTTCATTCCGCAGACGAAATGCTCCATGCACTGGCCTCGGCCCGGCGCGAAGCCGAGTCGGCGTTTGGCGATGGCAACGTTTATCTTGAAAAGCTGGTGACCGGGGCGCGGCACATTGAGATTCAGATCATGGCCGACACGCAGGGCAACGTGATTCATCTGGGCGAGCGCGAGTGTTCGATCCAGCGTCGCCACCAGAAAGTGCTGGAAGAGTCGCCCTCGCCGTTTGTGAACGAGGATGAGTCGCTGAGGCAGAAGATGGGCGAGGTGGCCTGCCGGGCGGCGGCGGCAGTGGGCTACATCAACGCCGGGACGATTGAGTTTTTGGTGGACAAAGAAAAGAACTTTTATTTTCTGGAGATGAACACCCGCCTGCAAGTGGAGCACCCGGTGACGGAACTGGTGACCGGCCTCGACATCGTCAAGGAACAGATCCGGGTGGCCCGTGGGCGCAAGCTCAGCCGCGAACAGCACGAGATCAAATTGAACGGCTGGGCCATCGAGTGCCGCATCAACGCCGAAGACCCCTACAACAACTTCATGCCCTCCACCGGCACTATCTCGGCCTCTATTTTGCCCACCGGCCCCGGCGTGCGCGTGGACACCTGCGCTTACTCCGGCTATGTTATCCCGCGCTTTTACGACTCGCTGATTTCAAAATTGATCTGCTGGGGTGAGACTCGCGGCGAGGCTTTGTTGAGAATGCGCCGCGCCCTCGAAGAGTACAAGATCGTCGGCGTCAAGACCAACATCCCTTTGCATCAGAATTTGCTCGACTCGTACCGCTTCATGACCGGGCAGTTCGATACCCGTTTTCTGGAAGAACGTTTCCAAATGGAAGAGGAAGGCGCGCCGCATCCTGAGATCGCGGCCATTGTGGCCACGCTGGTGGCGCACCGGCGCGGCCAGCACGCGGCCCAGATCGTCCAGCGCGGCGAGCGCGACACCAGCAACTGGAAGTGGGTGGGCCGTTACGAGAGGATGCACCGATGAAATACGCCACGACCATCAACGACAAGACGTACATCATCGAGATCAACGATGATCATCAGGTGATAGTGGATGGCAAGACTTATACCATTGACCTGGCCGAGGGAAGCAGCCAGGCCCTGTATTCGTTGTTGATTGACAATCATTCCTTTGAGGCTTTTGTGGATAATGACGCCGAAGACAGCCTGCGGGTGTTGATGCGCGGCAATCTCTACGACGTCAACGTGGTGGACGAACGGGCGGCGCGGCTGGCCAAGTCGGCCGGGGGAGGCGTCGCCGAGACGGGCGACTTTCACCTCAAGGCTCCGATGCCGGGCCTGGTGGTGTCGGTTCCGGTGGCCGAAGGCCAGGCGGTGAACAAGGGCGATATTCTGGTAATTCTCGAATCGATGAAGATGCAAAACGAACTCAAGTCGCCGCGCGCCGGGACGGTGATGCGAGTGAAAACAAAAGGCGGCGACAGCGTGGAACAGAATCAGGTTTTGCTGACGGTGAGCGGATGACGGGCCTGCCTTATTTTGGCCTGATTGTTTTGGTAGCGGCGGCGGGGCTGGTGTTGATGTTCGCCTCCCTGCGCAAGATCCCGCTGGAACATCGGGGCGTTTTGTTCCGGTTTGGCCGCCTGGTGAAAGAGTTGCCGCCGGGCAACGCCTGGGTTCTGCCATTTTTGGATCAGGTGATGCTGGTGGATTTGCGCGAGCGAACTTTTGCCCTGCCGCCCGACCTTGTGTTAGACGCCGACAAGCACTATGCCGTGAAAGGCCAGTTCACTTGCAAGGTGGTGGCCGCCATTCCAGCGGTCATGGCCGCCCGTCAGGCGCAGGAGGATATTGTGGTCGTGGTCGCCGACAAGTTGCTGGCCGAGATCAAAAACATGGGCGTGGCCGCCGTGCGGGATCGCCCGGCCCAGGCCCAGCAGTGGGCGCTCGAAGCCCTCAACGAGCAAATGTCGCGGGCGTGGCAGTTGAAGTTTACGAAGATTGAGTTTACGTTGACGCCACAATAATAGGACGCGGATGAACGCGGATACACACGGATAAAACAAAAACTCCGTGTTTGTCTGTGCGCTTCGCGTCCGTGCCACCAAAATCATGACAACAGAACGCGAACGCTGGGAACGAGAAACGCTAAACCCCACTCTCAAAAAGAACCCCGAACGCAAGCCGCAATTTGAAACGTCATCGGGAATTCCGCTGGCGCGAGTCTACGGCCCGACCGGCGATCAAACTGTCCCGGCAAACGTCGGCTGGCCCGGCGACTATCCGTTCACGCGCGGCGTCCAGCCGACGATGTATCGTGGCCGCTTGTGGACAATGCGTCAATATGCCGGTTTCGCCACCGCCGAAGAATCGAATCGCCGCTATAAGTTTTTGCTGGGGCAGGGGCAGACCGGACTCTCGGTGGCGTTTGATCTGCCAACACAGATCGGCTACGACCCCGACGACGTGATGGCGCTCGGTGAGGTAGGCAAAGTGGGCGTGTCCATTCCTACGCTCGACGACATGGCGCGATTGTTTGAAGGCATCCCACTCGACAAAGCGAGCACCAGCATGACCATCAACGCGCCCGCCTCAATTTTGCTGGCGATGTACATCGCCGTCGGCAAGCGGCAGGGCGTTGAGCCGAAGCAACTGCGCGGCACGATTCAGAACGACATCCTCAAAGAGTACATCGCGCGCGGCACCTATATCTTCCCGCCCGCGCCTTCGATGCGCCTCATCACCGACATCTTTCGTTACTGCCAGACTGAAGCGCCGAACTGGAATACGATCAGCATTTCAGGTTATCACGTTCGTGAGGCCGGTTCGACCGCCGTGCAGGAAGTGGCCTTCACTCTGGCAAACGGCATTGCTTATGTGCAAGCCGCCATCAACGCCGGGTTGAACGTAGACGACTTCGCGCCGCAGTTGGCGTTCTTCTTCAACGCTCACAATCAATTTCTGGAAGAAGTCGCCAAGTTCCGCGCCGCCCGCCGTTTGTGGGCCAGAATTATGCGCGAACGATTCGGGGCCAAGAATCCGAAATCGTGGATGTTGCGCTTTCATACTCAGACCGGCGGTAGCACCCTCACCGCCCAACAACCGGAAGTGAACGTGGCCCGCGTCACCATCCAAGCCCTGGCGGCGGTGCTGGGCGGCACACAAAGTTTGCACACCAATGGCATGGATGAAGCCTTGCAATTGCCGACTGAAAACGCCGCCCGCGTGGCTCTGCGAACCCAGCAAGTCATCGCCCACGAATCAGGTATGGCCGACACCGTTGACCCGCTGGCCGGAAGTTACGCCGTCGAGTCGCTCACCGACGAGATCGAGAAACGGGCCGAGGCTTACCTCAAACAGATTGACGAGATGGGCGGGGCGCTGGCGGCGA
The DNA here is from genome assembly GCA_016197225.1 of Chloroflexota bacterium. NCBI lineage: Bacteria > Bacillati > Chloroflexota > Chloroflexota bacterium. The sequence continues at coordinate 99,374 of JACPWC010000056.1, read as the reverse complement.
TTGAACGCGGTTTCATCCAGAACGAAATACAAGAGGCGGCTTATCGCTATCAACAGGCAGTCGAGTCCAAAGAGCAAATTGTCGTCGGCGTTAACGAGTTTGCCGTCGAAGAACAGATCAACCTCGAACGGCTGAAGATTGACCCGGCGATTGAGCAGATGCAACGCGACCAGGTGGCCGCCGTCCGCGCCCGGCGTGACGCTGGGCGAGTGACTGAATTGCGGTCGCGGCTGGAGTCGGCGGCGCGGGGCAGTGACAACCTGATGCCGTTGCTCATCGCCTGCGTGGAAAATGACCTGACGCTGGGCGAGATTTGCAGTACACTTCGCGGGGTGTGGGGTGAATATCGGCCAACACAGTAATTGAACCGCGAAGGCACGAAGGACGTGAAGAAATTGGGAGCTGAAGAAACTGCCGTATCAATTGAACCGCGAAGGCGCAAAGGACGCGAAGAAGATGATGGATATTGAAGAGGTTGCTACTCAAATTGTGGACGCGGCGATCAAGGTTCATCGGGCGCTTGGCCCGGGATTGCTGGAGTCGGCTTATCAGCAATGCCATGTTTACGAGTTGCGAAAACGCGGTGTGAAGGTGGAGACTGAAGTGGTCTTGCCGATTGTGTATGACGGCCAGACAATAGATGCCGGCTACCGACTTGATGAATTTGTCGAAGACAGTATCGTTGTTGAGAACAAGTCGGTTGATCAGCTACTCCCTGTTCATGAAGCCCAATTGCTTACTTATTTGAAAATGCGAAAATGCAAGATTGGCTTCCTGCTGAATTGGAACGTTACATTGATGAAACACGGCATCAAGCGAATGGTCAATAACCTATAAAATCTTCGCGCTCTTTGCGTCTTCGCGGTGAATCTTTTGACTCGGACAGACATAATCTATGATCAAGAAGATCAACCACATCGCCATCATCGTTCCTGATCTCGATACCTCACTTACATTCTGGCGCGACACGCTGGGCCTGCCGCTGACGCATGTGGAAGAGGTGGCTTCACAGGAATCCATTGTGGCTTTTTTGCCGACGGGCGACAGCGAAGTGGAATTAGTGAAACCGACGACTGAGGCCAGCGGCGCGGCCAGGTTCCTGGCCAAGCGCGGCCCCGGCTTGCATCATATTGCCCTTGAGGTGGATAATCTTGAAGAGATGTTGGGACGATTGAAGGAGAAAGGCGTGCGGTTGATCAACGAAACGCCGATCACGGCGGCAGGCGGCAACCGGGCCGCCTTTATTCATCCCGAAAGCGCGAACGGTGTATTGGTGGAGTTATATGAAGTGAGGGAAACGTGAACCGACAAATTACGATGAGCAACGGAATGGAAGTGGCAAAGCAGGCGGCGGCTGAAATTGAATCGTGGCTGAAGAAATACCGGGGCACGATCGGGGTGGCCAATGTCGAGAGAGACCCCGACTTTCAAAAGGCGGACATTGACTTGATCTGGGTCTCGAAACGTGGGACGGACACGATTGAGATCAAGGCCGACCGCTGGCATGAGACCGGCAACTTTTTCTTTGAGACCGACAGCAACAAGGAGAAGGGTACGCCGGGCTGTTTTTTGTACACCGAAGCCAATTACGTTTTCTATTATTTTGTTGGCTCGCGCTTGCTGTATATTTTGCCAATGCCGCAAACGCGCGAGTGGTTCCTGGCGAACAAGGAACGTTTTGAAGAGCGCGAAACCACCACCCCGGCTGGAGACGGGCATTACACCACGGCCGGGCGGCTGGTTCCGATTGAAACGGTGGTGAGTGAAGTGCAGGAAGTGAAGCAGAAAAAACTGTAAAACAATGTCCCGAAGGTTTACGCCTCCGGGACATTTGAGTCATCATCTTCTTCGTCCGGTTGCTCTTGTTCCATCGCCGCCAGAAGTTCTTTCGCTTCGGCGGCGTCTTCTTCTCTCACCAAAATCCGGGCTTCGCCCATGAGGCCAACCGTTAAGCCGAAGGCCGCGCCTGCGCCCTCCTGAGTGCTCATTGCCGGAATCCCGGCGGCCTCCAGCACGCTCTTGATGAGGTTGGCCTCGGCTTGTCCGGCGGCAGTGTAAATGACGACCAGATTCTCAGGCATTGTTTACTCTTCAAAGAGGTTGACAACCGGCGCACTGAATCCTGGAAGAACATCTTCACAGGTAAGCACATCGGCTTCGGCGAACTCTTGAATGTCAGTGAGCGAGCGGTAAGCGTACACCGTTTTTGTGGTCGGTTCAGCCACCCAGACCAGCTTGACCCCAATTCCAAAATACTCACGTAGTTTTTGCGTGACCTCTTGCCAGCGGTCGTCGGGTGACATCACTTCAACCACTAGTTCAGGCGCAACTTCCAGAAATCCTTTTTGCCGTTTCTGTTGAGCCAGGCGCTCGTGGGAAATAAAGGCGACATCTGCGGCGCGAATTGTGTCCGGGTCGCGTTGAGTATAAATGCCAACTTCGCCGACGGCGACTTTACCCAACTTCTTTTGTTTGACGAACCTTCTCAAATGTTCACCAAAGGTAAGTTCATAATTTCCATGAGCAAAGCCAGTAGGACTCATCAGGATTATTCTCCCTTCCACGAGTTCGCTGGGGCCGATGTCGCCCATCGCCAGCAATTCGTCGCCGGTCACGAGCGTTTCAGTTTCAAGTTGAGCAGGCGCAAGTTGGACTGACATAGCAACACACCTCTTTGCCGGATACTATAGCACAAAGTCAAACGTCAAACGACATTTTTAACTTTGACGTTTGTCGTTTCACGTTTCTCCTGGCCAGCGCAATTGACCCTGTCACCAAAACCGTTGCGAACGAGAACCACTGAACCGCATAACTCAAGTGCGGGCCGTCGTTCAATTCAACTTCCCAGCCGGGGGCGGGCAGGGTGGTCGGGTCTGGCCCGGCGTCCTGCTCGATGAAGAATGGCAAAAGCGGATAAGGCACTTGCTGTTGAATACGCGGGATGTCAATCCAGAACCAGGCGTCGAGCCGGGGCAGGTCGGGGCCGAGGGGTGGGTCGTAGGGGGCCAGCGTCGAGGGGCGGCTCTGGCTGAGGCGGACGACACCGGTGAGGGCGACGAGGCCGGTCGGCCCGGCGTAGGCGGTTCGGGTTTGTGGATCAGAGGCCGTGTAAGCAATCCAGCCGCGATCTACTAACACGGCTTTGTCACTGCCTTCGATCTTGAGCGGCGTGAGGAGATGAACGCCGGTGATTTCGCTCTTGGAACGATTGCGAAGCAAAATCTCTTGCGGGAAGTCGAACGCGCCGGTGACGGTGGCCCGGCGATATTCAAGCGCGGAAGTGTCCAGTGCTTCGCCGGTGATCGTGAGCGGCGGCTGGTCTAGGTGGCTTTTGATCTCGGCGTTGAGGGCGCGTCGTTCGCCGAGGCGGCTCAATTGCCAGAAGCCCAGCGCGATCATCACCGCCGCGCCGACGATGACGAAGAGAGTCCAGAAGATGGGGAGAAGTTTTTTCATAAACGATAGACGACCGACGAAAGATGAAGGAATGTCGTCCGTCGTCTTTTGTCCTTCGTCGTTAACTATATCACTTCGTTTGCGATTAACTGCTCGTAAGTCTGCCGGCGGCGGATGAGGTGATGGGTGTTGCCTTCAACCAGCACTTCGGCAGGGAGCGGGTGCGAGTTGTAATTGGAGGCCATGGCAAAGCCATACGCGCCCACGTCGAGCAGGGCGAGAAGGTCGCCAGAGTTGAGCGGCGGCAGAGGACAATTGCGAGCCAAGAAGTCGGCGGACTCGCAGATGGGGCCGGCCACGTCGGCAGGGGTGTAGGGCGAACCCACACCTGCGGTGGGGCAGGTGTTGTCAATTCGCTCTACAGGCAGAACGCGATGATAGGCGTCGTACAGGGCCGGGCGGAGCAAAGTATTCATCCCGGCGTCCACGATGACGATGCGATGTGCTGGCGCAGAATCGTTTTTCTCGTATTGAACGGTGACGATCAGGGCGGCAGAGTCGGCCACCAGATAACGGCCTGGTTCCAGGGTGAGGCCGCCTTTCCAGTGGGCGAGTTGGTTCAAAATGGGAGCGGCGAAGGATTCGATGTCGGGCATTTCGTCGTCGCCGCGATACGACACGGGGAAGCCGCCGCCGATGTCGAGCGTGTCAATGGTTGCGCCGAGCGCGTTTGCCTTCGCCACAAATTCCAACACAGCCTCGATCGCCTGCAACGTGGCTTGAGGGTTGGCGAGTTGCGAGCCGATGTGAATGTGCGCGCCGCGAACGTGGAGGTTAGGGAGTTGGGCGCGGACGAGTTCGAGCGCCTGAGTGACCGGCACGCCGAACTTGCTGGCCGCCGAGCCGGTGCTGATGTGACGATGGGTGTCGGCGTCCACGTCGGGGCGGAGACGGATGGCGACGTTGGGATGGCGGCCCAACCGTCCGGCCAGGTCATTCACCCGGCGCAGTTCACCGTCAGACTCGACGTTGATCCAGCCGACGTTCGCCCGGAGCGCCATTTCAATTTCGGCCTCGGTCTTGCCGACTCCGGCAAACACAACGTGCGCCATGTTGGCGCCGAGTTGTTGGACTCGAAAGAGTTCGCCGCCGGAGACGATGTCGAAACTTGCGCCTTCATCCCTGAGCAAGCGCAGAATAGAAAGGTTAGAGTTGGCTTTGACCGAGTAGCAGATCGTGGGATGGAGCGGGGCGAAAGCGGCGGCCAGGCGGCGGTAGTTTTCGCGCAGGCGGTCGGCCGAGTAAACGTAAAGCGGCGTGCCGAATTTAGCGGCAAGAGTAGAGAGTGGAACTAAGTCGCAGTGAAGCAAGCCGTTGAGGTAATTGAAGGCCGACACGAGGGATGGTCAGTTCACCATTTCCTTGCCGGAGCCATGACAGTGCTTGAACTTTTTGCCGGAGCCGCACGGGCAAGGGTCGTTGCGGCCCACGTTTTTGAAGCGCGGGTCAACTGGCGGGAGCGGGTTGAAAGCAGGAAGCGCCGGGCGCGAGGCGCGGGCGGCTGACAGAGGCGGCTCCGGTTCGACGTGTTGCCATTGTCCAAAGGCGCCCTTCTCCATCAGCGAGCCGCATTCGCGACAGAAAGCCTGCCCGTATTTGTCAAAACGCACCAGATGGCTATCGTATCGCTGGCGGGCTTTGGCTTCGAGGCGTTTGAGTTCTTCGGGGTTGTGGCTGGGGTCGAGCGTTTCGATGGCGGCGACAGTCTCGTTGATGCCCATCGGAGTAATCTCGCGGTCGTTGAGAGCTTTCTGGAGGATGGGCAGGCCGCGAGGATCGCCCAGCACTCCCAGGTCGGCGACAGCCATCACCCGGTCATCATCCCAGGTGGTTTCGTGGTAATAAGCTTCGAGGGCGCGGAAGGCGCGCTCGTCGCCTTGGCCAATATTGCTTAATACGCCGGCCACTAAAAGTTTGAAGTCGAGGTCGTTGCTGTATTGCATCGTGTCCAGCACTGCCGGCAGGGCCAGCGGGCCGAGCGCTTCGAGGGCGAAGCAGGCCTCAGAGTTTAGGATGTCGTCAGGATCGCTCTTATACAAAGCGAAGAGCAGAGCGTCCACAGCTTCGGGCGAACCGGACTTGCCGAGCAGTTTGGCGGCGTGGATGGGCGCGTAGCCTTTGCCTTCCGAATCTTCGTAAGCGTATTCTTCGCTCTGCACTATCAGCTTGAGGCGGCTGATGATTTCGGGTGTGAAGGAAACTTCGGCAATCTGCTTGTCGCTGAGTTTCTCTTTGCCGCAGAGCAAAATCTTCATCAAGTGTTGCTCGTCGGGGGAGAGTTTTTCCTCAAACTCTTCGAACAGCTCTTCCGGCCCGGTCTCGTCAGGTGCGGTCTCATCCTTTTCTTGATACTTTGGCCGTTGTTCGGCAAGGGGCGCCAGCGGATACTGCTCGTTGATCTTGACAAAGGTGAGCAGGCCAAACAGCCCGCGTATCCAACCGTGCGCCGGGGGCGTATCCACTTCGTGGTGCCACAGCGGCCAGTATTTTGCGCCGCTTATGATGGCCGCGCCCGCCTGCCCGAAAAGCTGGCGGGCCTTGTGATGGTTGGAAGAAATACGCAACAAGGCTTGTTGGATGAGGGCGTTGGCGTCAGTCTCAGGCGAGGCCTGGCCGGCGGCGTAGGCTTCAAAAATTGCCAGCAAGCCATCGGCTTCGTCGCGCAGGATTTCAAGCTCGTCCACCCAATACTCGTCTTCCTCTTCGTCATCTTCGGTTGGCAATGTTGATGCATCCCGGTCTTCAATGACGGTTTGCCAGAGGCGCTCCAGGCCGCCAGCGATGGACGAGAGGTTGGCGTCGGGCAAGGTCATTGCTTCGTGATACATGCCGGCCGTGAGCAATAAAAGCGGTGAGGTGTGGTAGAACGGGGCCAGGCCGCCCTCGTCAAAACCTTCGCCGACGGTCTCGGCAAACTTCTGATACGCATCTGGGCTGCACAATTTGATCAACTCGTCTATTAACGTGTTCCAGTCTGATTGTTCCATGATGATCTCCTTAGTCGGCGATTGCCAGTTTGGCAATCGTTACGCCCTCGCCGCCTTCGCCATCCTGGCCGGGTTCCTGCGAGATGACGAGGTCGCTGGCACGCAGGGCGTCGCGCACGGCCTGGCGCAGTTTGCCGGTGCCTTTGCCGTGAATGATTCGCACCCAGGGCAGGCTGGCGAGATAGGCCGAGTCGAGGTAGCGCTCAAGCATAAGCAGGCCTTCTTCAACCGTCTGGCCGCGAATGTCAATTTCCATGCCAGTGGTTGGGTGGTCGGATGGTCGGGTAGTCGAGTGGTCGTCGGAGGGTTGGGGTTTTGGCGCTTGGGATTTGGGATTTGTTTTATCGGCCATCGCTTGCAGTTCGTCGAGTTTGGCCCGGACGCGCAGGCGGCCAATTTGCACTTCGGCTTCTGAAGAAGTGAGTGAGAGGATGGCGCCTTCAGTTTTGAGGTTCTTGACCCAGACTGAGTCGCCGAGGCGGAGGGGGCGTTTGGGGTCAACGGATTGAACGGATTTACCGGATGAGGGAAAGATAGGGATGTCCGTCTCATCGGCCAATTTTTCAGTGGCGGCGGCCACTTCCTTGATCACGGTGAGAGGCAGGGCGGCGTTTTGCAGTTTGCGGCGCAGTCCCATCAGTTCCTCTTGTAGCTTTTCAATCTCGGCTTTGGCCTCGGCCCGGGCGTCCTCCAGAATCTTTTGCCGCTCTTCTTCGATTCGGTCGAGGCGGCGGCTGAGGGTCGTTTCGAGCTTGAGGGCGTCGGCGCGCACGGCTTCGGCCAGGGTGCGCTCGCGGCGGGCGAGGTCGCGCTGGCGGTGAATTTCGTCCAGCAGTTTTTCGGCTTCGAGGTCGGTGTTGGGCATCATGTCTTTGGCTTCGGCGATGATGGTTCCGTCGAGGCCGAGGCGCTGGGCGATGGCGAAGGCGTTGGAGCGGCCCGGCAGGCCGATGGTGAGATGATAAGTCGGCGCGAGCGTTTCGAGATCGAACTCGACGCTGGCGTTGGCGACGCCGGGCGTGGTGTGGGCGTAGATTTTGAGTTCGGGATAGTGAGTGGTAGCGAGGGCGGTCACGCCCAGGTCGAGCAGGTAGGAGAGGATGGCGCGGGCGATGGCCGAGCCTTCGGTGGGATCGGTGCCGGCGCCAAGCTCGTCGAGGATCACCAGCGACCGGGTGTTGATGTGCTTGAGGATGCCGACGATGTTGGTGACGTGCGACGAAAAGGTGGACAGGCTTTGCTCGATGGATTGCTCGTCGCCGATGTCGGCGTAGATGCCTTCAAAGATCGAGAGCGCCGAGCCAGATTGGGCCGGGATGTGCAAGCCGCACTGAGCCATGAGGGCCAGCAGGCCGACGGTTTTGAGGCTGACGGTTTTGCCGCCGGTGTTGGGGCCGGTGATGACGACGACGTAGGTTTGATCGTCCAACACAAAATCTACCGGTACAACCGTCGTTTGATCGAGGAGCGGGTGGCGCGCTTCACGCAGTTGGATGACGGAGCCGGGGTGGGCGCGGGTGGTTCGCGCCAGCGGGTTGGGTGGTTGGGTGTTTGGGCGAAAATCCGTAAGGGCAGGTTCGCTGGCGCGGAGGGCGTCGGCGTATTTGGCTTTGGCGAAAGCAAGGTCAAGTTCGGCCAGGGCCTCGACGGTGTGTTTGATGCCTTCGGCCTGCCCGCCGATGACGGCGCACAGTTCGGCCAGGATGCGGCGAATCTCCTCTTGCTCTTGCAGTTGCAGTCCCCGCCAGGTGTTATTGAGTTCCACCGTCGCCAGCGGCTCGACGAATAGTGTTGCGCCGGAGGCCGATTGATCGTGGACGATGCCGCGCAACTTGCCCTTGTGCTCCGACTTGAGCGGAACGACGTAACGGCCTTCGCGTTGCGTGATCAAATTCTCTTGCAGGTAAGTGGAATAGCGCGCACTGCTGAGGATGGATTGCAGTTTTTGCAGGAGGCGGTCGTAGGCGATCTTGAGTTCGCGGCGGATGCTGGCAAGTTTTTCAGAGGCGGAATCCAGAACCTCGCCGCGTTCGTCAATCGTCCGGCCAATGGCTTCCACCAGACCGGGGCACTCGTTAATCGTGGAAGCGATGAAGGCCAGGCGGGGGAACTGGTCGCCCAGCCGGCTCAAGGCGCGTTTGAGAGTCCGCCCGGCGATGAGGGTGTTCTTGATGTCGAGAATTTCAATCGGCCACAGCACTGCGCCGATGGCGGCGTTGGCGGCGAACTGCCGCACGTCGCGCGCGCCGCCGATGGAGGCGTCGGTTTTGACCGAGAGCAGTTTGCGAGCTTCGGAGGTTTCCTGCAACCAGCGTTTGGCTTCGGCGAGATCGGTCGTGGGCGCAAGGCGATGCGCAAGATCAACGCCGCCAGAGAATGAGCAGTAGGTGGCGAGGCGGTCGAGTATTTTGGGGAGCTCGAGGGTGTGGAGAGATTTGGAGTCCATGTGTCGGGCTTACATGGACGATTCTACACGATTAGTGAGCAAGCATACAGGGAGAGAGTGAAAACCCTTAACGCAAAGCCGCCAGGAATAAACTGGTTTTTCTTTGCGCTCTGGCAACTTTGCGGCTTTGCGTTAAAAAATTCCGTCTCACGCCCTCCGCACCACAACAAACACTACCGTAAACAATGGGCCGAGATGTCTGGCCTGTCGAGAGAGGTTATAATCGCCACTGTTTATGAAGCTGTTTGTGAAATGCCTTTGCCTTGTTGCTACTTGCGGGGCCGCCGCTTGTAACGGGCAACCAACGACGTTCCCCACCGCCGGAGTCACCGTGCAAGCCTTTCCGCATGTGGAAGTTATTTTACCGTCGGACACGCCGTTGCCCACCGATACGGCTCTGCCGATTCCGACTGACACGGCTACTCTTCTGCCTGCCGACACGCCGCCACCAACGGCGACCGAGACGGCCATCATTCGCCTCATCCTGCCCACCACTGTTCCCGCCCCTGTTTTCACCAACACCCCGCGCCCGCCGGCCAGGACGGCGACCCCGACCTCGCCTCCCAGCGCCGGGCCGATTGCGTTTCGCGGCGTGCAGTTAGCCGCCGTGGCGCGCGACCCGGCGCGCCCGCCGGATGGCTCGCTGGTGACGCTCTCGGTAGAGTTCGCCGGGAGCAGGCCGCCGTTTTCGGTGAAGCACGACGGCCAAACGATGATCGTCAATGCCAACGGCGACGGCAAGTTTGAGAACGCCGGAGTGAATTACACCTTCATCTTTTTCACCATCGCCAAGACCTGCGGCGGCGTCATCACCGGCACGGTGAGCGTGACCGGCGGCGACGGGCAAACCTTCACCCACGACTACTATGTCCCTGATGCGCCTTGTAACTGACAACAGACGACGGACGATAGACGACAGTTTTGTCCGTCGTCTGTCGTCCATCGTCCATCGTCGCTCATGCAAATAGATCGCCGCCTCAACAGCCGCCCCGGCCCGGTGCGCCCGCGCCGACGGTTCAAACTCAGCCTCAGCAGTTTTCGCTTCTGGCTCACGCTTTCGGCCATCGGTATTCTCGGCTCGCTGGTGATTCTGCTGATTCAGATTTTGCTCTTCGCCCGAAGCCTGGATCGGATTCCGGCGGGGCAGGTGGTGGCCGGAGTTCCGGTGGGAGGCCTCACCCGGCCCGAGGCCGAGAGCCGGCTGAACAAAGTTTATGGCTCGCCGCTCACGCTCGATTATCGTGTCAGTTCCTTTCAACTTGATCCGACGACAATCAACTTCAAACTCGACACGGAAGCGATGCTGGGGCAGGTGTCGGCGGCGCAAAGCTCCGGCTCAGTGTGGGCCGACTTCTGGGCGTACTTGTGGAGCGAGCCGCCGCCGCCGCCCCCGCCCGTGCCTCTGCAAGCCAGTTTTGATCAGAATGCGTTGAATAAATTTTTGACTGAGGTGGCGGCTCATTACGATGACAACGGCACACCCGCGAAGGCCGACCCGGCTACGCTGGGCTTCACCCCCGGTTCAGCCGGCTACGCGTTGGACATGAACACTGCCTTCGCCCTGATCAACACTGCGTTGCGCTCGCCCACCGACCGAGCCGTGACTCTGCCCGTCAACGACTTCTCGGCCTCGCCGCCCACGTTCGACACCCTGGCCGATTTGCTCTACACCGACGTTCGCTTGCACCAGTTCAGCGGCACCGTGAGCATTTATCTGGCCGACCTCGACACGGGCCAGACGCTCGACATGGCGATGAATGATCAAAAGCCGTTTCCGGTTGGCGATGGCATTGCGTATTCGGGCATGAGCACGATCAAGGTTCCGGTAGCGATGACGTTCTTCCGCTACAAAGACGGGCCGCCGACTCCCGATGAGCAACTTTTGCTCGACGGCATCTTCAGCGACTCGGCCAACGAATACACCGACATCATTCTCGGTATTCTCGGCGACGGCGGCGGACTGATTGGAGCAAACAGAGTGAGCGATACGATGGAGACGCTTGGCTTGCGTAACACTTACCTGGCCGGACTGCTCAACACGCTCGGCGCGATCACCACGCCACGAGACACGCCGGCTAACATCCGCACCGACATTGATCTCTCGCCCGACCGTTACAACCAGACGACGGCTTCGGACATGGGGCGGTTGATGGTGATGATCTATCAATGTTCAAAAGGCGGCGGCCCGCTCATGGAAACGTTCCCCGGCCAGTTCACCGCCGAAGAGTGCCAGCGCATCATTGACCTGCTGGCCGAGAATAAACTGATCCCCCGCTTTATTGCCGGCGGCTCGCCCGGCGCGACGGTCGTTCACAAGCACGGCTGGGATAGCTCGCCGTTGAACAACGTGGGCGACGCCGCACTTGTCTTTTCGCCCGGCGGCAATTACGCGATGACGGTTTACGTCCACCGCGACGAGCCGGTTCCGTTCGACACGGCTGACCGGTTGGTGATCTCGCTGGCGACGGCGGTGTTTAATTACTACAATCGGCGGTGAGCTTGTTGTTTGATGATACAATCCAATTCATGAAGACGCTCCCTGAAGGCTTGCTTGGTGAGATTACTCGACGGCTGGTTATTGAATTACAGCCAGAACAAGTTGTTCTGTTTGGCTCACATGCCTGGGGTTCGCCAAATGAAGATAGCGATCTGGATCTGCTGATCATTGTGTCGCACAGTGGTCTTAAACCAACCGAGCGGGCAACCCAAGCTTATCGTGCTTTGCGCGGCTTATTTGTGCCGATTGACATTTTGGTGAAGACCCGGGCTGAAGTTGAACGCTTCCGCCGCGTCCCTGCGTCACTAGAATGTGAGATTCTTGAAAAGGGGAAAGTGCTGTATGGAAGAAGCGAAACAGCAATTAGTGCAGAATTGGTTGATCAAAGCACAACATGACTTGGCAACCGCGCGAAAATTGTCTGTCGGCCCTGACCCTTATTTGGATACGGCTATCTACCACTGCCAACAGGCGGCTGAAAAGGCAGTCAAAGCCTTCCTTGTTTTCCGCGATCAACGATTTGAAAAAGTCCATGATGTTCGCTTGCTTATCGAGATAGCGGCAATGCTTGAATCGTCGTTGTTGCCCTGGTTGGATACTGGCGAACGTTTGACGCCCTACGCAACTGCTTTTCGTTACCCTGGCGAAATTCTGGACCGGATCAGGATGAGTTTGATGAGGCGCTTACAGACGCGGAAAAGCTCTACATATTCATTCTTTCGTTACTGCCTGCTGAAGTTCACCCCTGATTACTTTTATAAAAAAACTTCCCGAAGGTTCTCAAACCTTCGGGAAGTTTTTTGTTACGCCTCGGTGAATTCTCCTTCAACTACATCGCCCTCTTCACGGCGGCCAGGGCCTGGGCCGGTTGAGCCGCCGTTTGTGCCGGTCTGACCGGCGTACATCTGCTGGCTCAAGGCATAGGTGGCCTGCTGCAACTGCTCACTCAAACTGTGAATGCGATTCACGTCATCGCCCTTGAGCGCCTCGCGCAGGTCGGCGATTTGCTTCTCGATCTTCTGCCTGTCACTGCCCGGCACTTTGTCGCCCAGGTCATGCAGAGCCTTCTCGGCCTGGTAGGCCAGTGAGTCGCCGTTGTTGCGGGCCTCCACCAGTTCTTTGCGCTTGCGGTCTTCAGACTCGTTGCGCTTGGCTTCGTTTACCATCCGCTCGATGTCGCTCTTGTTCAGGTTGGTGCTGGCGGTGATCGCAATCTTCTGCTCGCGGCCAGTGGCTTTGTCTTTGGCGCTCACTTTCAGGATGCCGTTGGCGTCAATGTCGTAAGTGACTTCGATCTGCGGCAGGCCGCGCGGCGCGGGCGGGAGGCCGTCCAGCCGGAACTGGCCGAGGGTCATGTTGTCGGTTGCCATCGGGCGCTCGCCCTGCATGATGTGAACGTCTACGGCGGTTTGGCCGTCTTCGGCGGTGGAGAAGACCTGGCTCTTCTTCACCGGGATCGTCGTGTTGCGTTCGATGATGGGCGTCGCCACGCCGCCCATCGTTTCGATGCTCAGGGTGAGCGGAGTCACGTCAAGCAGGAGCAAATCTTTCACGTCGCCCGACAACACCCCGGCCTGAATGGCCGCGCCCACAGCCACCACTTCGTCGGGGTTCACGCCCTTGTGCGGCTCTTTGCCATTCGTCAAACTTCTCACTAAATCTTGCGCCATCGGCATGCGAGTCGAGCCGCCCACCAGAACCACGTTGTTTAATTGGGCGGCGGTTACCCCGGCGTCCTTCAACGCCTGCTCAAAAGGCCGGCGGCAACGGTCGAGCAAGTCTTTCGTCAACTGCTCAAACTTGGATCGAGTCAGCCGGATCACCAAATGCCTGGGGCCGCTGGCATCGGCGGTGACGAAGGGCAGGTTGATCTCGGTTTCCATCACCGACGAGAGTTCGATCTTGGCCTTCTCGCCGGCCTCGCGCAATCGTTGTAGCGCCTGCCGATCCTTGCGCAGGTCAATACCCTCTTGCTTCTGAAATTCTTCGGCCAGCCAGTTGACGACTTTCTGATCCCAGTCGTCGCCGCCGAGGTGGGTGTCGCCGTTGGTGGCCTTCACTTCCACAACGCCGTCGCCCACTTCCAGCACGCTCACGTCAAACGTGCCGCCGCCGAGGTCGAAGACCAGGATCGTCTCGTTCTTCTTCTTGTCGAGGCCGTAAGCCAGCGCCGCTGCCGTCGGTTCGTTGATGATGCGCAGGACTTCGAGGCCGGCGATCTTGCCCGCGTCTTTGGTGGCCTGACGCTGTGAGTCGTTGAAGTAAGCAGGCACAGTGATGACGGCCTGCGTAACTTGTTCGCCAAGATACGCTTCGGCTTCCTGCTTGAGCTTGCCCAGGATCATGGCCGAGATTTCCTGCGGGGTGTAGGCCTTGCCGTTTTGCGGAATGCGAACGCGGGCGTCGCCGGCCGGGCCTTTGGTGACGTCGTAGCTCACCATCTTGCGCTCGCCTTCCACTTCGTCGAAGTGGCGGCCCATGAATCGCTTGATGGAGTAAACGGTGTTCTCCGAATTGACGACGGCCTGGCGCTTGGCGGTGAAGCCGGTGAGGCGCTCGCCGTTTTTGTTGAAGGCCACGACCGAGGGCAGAATCCGTTGCCCTTCGCTGGTGGCGATCACGGTTGGATCGCCGCCTTCCATCACGGCCACGATGGAGTTCGTCGTGCCGAGGTCAATGCCAATAATTTTGCTCATATTGTTCTCCTAACTGCTTCGCCTCTACGCCGGGTAACCGGCTTGCATTTGTACTGAATGCCTTCGTGACAATGTACTGATTTTTGGCCTTATACTTGCCATCGAGGGCCAATCTGTGATAAGAATATGCGGGGCGCGTCGGAGGAACGTAAGCAGAAAATCAGAGGAACATAAGCACAAGTGTCACTTTCGGCCCGCTCCGGTTTCTGGTTAGAATGGCTCTGCAACGCTGGGAGGGGAACCCATGTTTGACTTTATCGCTAAATCCGTTCGTTTTGCTCTTGCCGCCAGCCTGCTGGCCGGGCTGACTTTTACCGTTGCACCTGCGCAGCGAGTTTTAGCGGAGTCAATCTGGGTTCTTCATTGGAGCGATGAGTTCAATGGGTCTGGCGGTGTTAGTAATGCCGACTGGATATACGACACAGGCACAAGTTATCCTGGTGGGCCAGCGAACTGGGGTACTGGCGAGATCGAGGTGATGAGTAGTAGTACAGCTAACGTTTTCCAGAGTGGCGGTTTCCTCAACATCCGGGCGCTTCATACAGGTTCAGATCCTCTAACAGGGTGGACTTCAGGCCGCATTGAGACGAAGCGTAAGGACTTCCAACCGCCCACTGGTCAAAAAATGGCTATCGAGGCATCGATCCAATTGCCAAACGTTACAGGATCTGCTGCTCAGGGCTACTGGCCAGCATTCTGGATGCTTGGCGCGCCGTATCGCGGCAACTACTGGAACTGGCCGAGTGTCGGCGAGATCGACATTATGGAGAACATCAATGGCACCAACACGTGGGTCGGCACGTTTCATTGTGGCGTGAACCCGGGCGGTCCATGTAACGAGACAACGGGGATTTCTGCGAGCGACTCTGGCTTCTCGCCGCCCCTCCAAGCTGGTTTCCACACGTATCGGTTCGAGTGGGACAAGAGCATCTCACCCAACCAGTTCCGCTGGTACGTTGATGGTGTCCAGCGTCATACGGTGAATGCCAACCAAGTAGACGCGACGACGTGGAACAACGCGGCGAACCACGGATTCTTCGTAATCCTGAACGTTGCGATGGGTGGCGGCTGGCCAGGTAACCCGACGGCCTCCACCGCTTCCGGTGGGACCATGCTCGTTGACTACGTCCGGATTTATTATTCCTCGCTTGCGCCGCCTGTGCTGAACTTCCCCGTCGGCGGCGATACGCCTCCTACCACTCGCCCACTGTTCGATTGGGCCAGCGTGGCAACCGCCACTTCCTACACCCTCCAAATCTCCACCAACCAGAACTTCACTTCATTCGTCCTGAACGTCCCTCTCACGCCATCGGCCTATGTGCCGACGGCGGACTTGCCCCGCAACACCCTGCTCTTCTGGCGGGTGCGGGCGAACGGGCCTGGCGGCCCCAGCGCCTGGTCGCGGGTGCGGCACTTCTTCAGCGCTAACCCGCCGGGCGTGCCTGCTCTGCTTGCGCCTCCCAACGGCGCCAATGTAAGCAACCAGCCATTGCTGGACTGGAACGACGTGACCCCGGCGGCGACTTACTACGAAGTACAGATTTCGACCGACCAGAATTTCACGACGGTGCTTGGGCGAGGGCAGGGCGGGAAGGTGAACCTGTCGCAGTACACGCCGGAAGCGGCTTTGGGTTCAGGGACGTTTTACTGGCAGGTGCGGGCGGTGAGCGGCGGCGCGGACGGGGGGATGCAGTTCAGCCAGTGGTCGGCGGTTAGACGTTTCAATGTGACGCCGTGATAGATTAGCGTAACTCATACTGTGGAGCCAAACATGTCTGTATCAAATGCCAAAGCCATTCGAATTATTACGAGTGTTGCCCTGTTAGTCGGGCTTACCTTTACCGCGCCAACACCGCGAGCCTACGCGGCGGCCATCAACGTAACCACGACCAACCCAAACGTGAATATTGGCGACGGACAGTGCTCGCTGATTGAGGCCATCAACGAAGCGAACACGACCGGCGGGAGTGGCGGCGACTGCACTGCCGGGAGCGCGGGGGCAGATACGATTGAGTTGGGGGCAGGGGCGACTTATACGCTGACAGGAGTAGACAACTCCTATGCTGATAAAGGCGACAATGGTCTGCCTGTGATTGTCAGCACCATTACTATCAATGGTCATGGGGCGACTATCAATCGGCCTCTATCCGGCGCTCCTGCTTTCCGGTTTTTCTTCGTGGAAGTTAGCGCGGCTCTGGCGTTGAATCAATTGACGCTTGTTCGAGGCGTTGATAGCGGCGCAAATAACAACTTTTTTGGCGGGGGTGGCATTCATAATCTTGGGACGTTGTCGCTCAACGATAGCTCTGTAACTGGAAGCTACTCGTATTATGGAGGCGGCATTTGGAGCAGCGGCGTAGTAACTGTTACGAATAGCTTTTTTTCAAACTCAGCCTACAGTGAAGTCAGTAGCTGTGGCGGCTCCATCTTGAATGAGGCCGGTACTTTGACAATTTCGGGAAGCACCTTCTCTAATAACCTTGCTGGCTCTGCCGGCGGCGGCATCTGTAATAGAGCAGGAGGTATCGTAACCATCGCTAATAGCACATTCTCTGATAATGGCACCCCTTACAGAGTGCTTAACGGCGCCGCGATCAGTAATGCTGGCACTCTTATAATCACTAACAGCACTATTTCTGGCAACAATGCGTACACTGGCGGCGGTATCTTTAACGGTGACGGTAGCATCCTGACAATTACAAATAGCAACATATCCGATAACACTGCTTTAGGCGATGGCGGCGGCATTTACAACTTCGGTATCAATGAAGCCAGTACGTTGTCTGTGAGTGACAGCACATTCTCGAATAATGTAGCTGGAGTTTCGAACGGTAGCGGCGGCGGAATTTACAACATGAGTATGGGGCCCCTCACAATCACTCGCACTAATTTCTCTGGCAATAGTGCTGAACTAGGCGCGGGTATTTACCAGCGCGGCGTGAGCAACGTTCCCACCCACATCACCGCCAGCACTTTCTCCAATAATGACCGTGGAGGCCTCTACAACTTTTTTGGCCCCCTCGTTGTTGATAGTAGCACCTTCTCTAACAATATGGGTGTCGCTGCTATCGAGAGCAGACATTTTGCTTTCCCTCCGACTGTCATGAACGGCCTGACCATCACGAATAGCACTTTCTCTAACAACCCCGAAGGCGGGGTCGAAAGCTTGAATCCTGGAGTTGGCTTATCAGCGATTGAGGTAAAGAATAGTACGTTCTTCAATAATGGCGATTCTGGCATCTCCAATATTGCTTATAGTGGGGGCTCAGCTACTACAACGCTTTACAACACCATTATTGCTAATAATATTTCTGCTAGAAATTGCTCTGCCACGATCATTGATGGCGGCAACAATCTACAATTTGGTGGCGACCCTTTTTGGGGTGATTCAACTTGTGGTGCAACAATCCCGGTCGCCGACCCTCTCCTCGGCTCCCTGCAAAACAACGGCGGCCTCACCAAAACCCATGCCCTTTTGCCTGGCAGCCCCGCGATTGATGCTGGCAATGACTCTGTCTGCGCCGCCGACCCGGTTAATAGCCTTGACCAGCGCGGTGTTGCCCGACCTCAAGGCGCGGCCTGTGACATCGGCGCCTATGAATTCATCCAGCCCGCTCTGAATTTTCCGCAAAGCGGGAACGCTCCTTCTACCACCCGCCCGCTGTTCGATTGGGACAACGTCGGCATCGCGACTTCCTACACCCTCCAAACCTCCACCAACCAGAACTTCACTTCGCTCGTCCTCAATACCAACCTCACGCCTTCAGCCTACGTGATGCCCACCGACTTGCCGCGCAACACCCTGCTCTTCTGGCGGGTGCGGGCCAACGGCCCCGGCGGCCCCAGCGCCTGGTCGCGCGTTCGTCACTTCTACAGCGCCAACCCGCCGGGCGTGCCGAGCCTGCTCGCGCCTGCCAACGGAGCAACGGTGGCAAACGGCCAGCCCACGTTGGATTGGAGCGATGTGACTCCGGTGACGAGTTACTACGAAGTGCAGATTTCGACTGACCCGAACTTTGCCACGATACTTGGCCGGGGGCAGGGCGGGCGAGTCAATGTCTCGACCTACACGCCGGAAGTTGCGTTGAGTTCGGGGACGCCATATTTCTGGCGGGTGCGGGCGGTGAGCGGCGGCGCGGATGGTGGGATGCAGTTCAGCCAGTGGTCGGCGGTGAGGAGTTTCAACACGCCGCCGTAAATTCGGCCTGTTTGCAATGTTTCTCAGAGCGCCAAGACCAACTCTCGGCGCTCTTTAATTTGATAAACCAGACCGCCATGATAAAATCACATTACGCCGACTACTTGACTATTCGACCACCAGACCGCCATGACTCTTTTCGACACCCTCAACCGCCCCCTGCGCGACCTCCGCATCTCCGTCACCGACCGGTGCAACTTTCGGTGCGTCTACTGCATGCCGAAGGAAATCTTCGGACCTGACTATCAATTCCTCAACCGCGCTGAAGTCTTGACCTTCGAGGAGATCACCCGGTTGGCCCGTCTCTTCGTGGGGCACGGCGTGCAAAAAATCCGCCTCACCGGCGGCGAGCCGCTGGTGCGCCGCGACCTGCACAAGCTCGTCGCCATGCTGGCCGAGATTCCGGGCCTCGATCTCACGTTGACTACCAACGGCGCACTTTTAGCCAAACAAGCGCAAGCCCTCAAAGACGCCGGACTCAAGCGTGTCACGGTTAGCCTGGACTCGCTCGACGACGACGTGTTCAAGGCGATGAACGACGTGGACTTTCCGGTGGAAGCGGTGCTGGAAGGAATGGATGCCGCCGCCGCCGCCGGCCTGTTGCCCCTCAAAGTCAACATGGTCGTCAAGCGCGGCCTGAACGAAACCAGCATCCTGCCCATGGCCCGCTTCTTCAAGCACAAGGGCTACATCCTGCGCTTCATCGAGTACATGGACGTAGGTAGCACCAACGGCTGGCGGATGGACGACGTCATCCCGGCGGCAGAGATTATCAAAATGATCTCTGCCGAGATGCCGCTGGAGCCGGCTGATCCGAATTACGTTGGCGAAGTGGCCGAGCGCTGGCGCTACAAAGACGGGAGCGGTGAGGTCGGGGTAGTGGCCTCTGTGACCCAGGCCTTTTGCCGCGATTGCAACCGCGCCCGCCTCTCTGCCGAAGGCAAGCTCTACACCTGCCTCTTCGCCGCCTCGGGCTTCGACTTCCGCCAATTAATCAGAGGCGGCGCAACCGACGAAGAGCTGTCGCAAGCCATCGTTAAAGTCTGGCGCGTCCGTGACGATCGCTATTCAGAACTCCGATCCGAGAACATTATCCCACTGGCCAAGGTGGAGATGAGTCACATCGGTGGCTAATGATGAGCGCCTGACCCAATCGTGTGCTCGTAAGCCAGCATCAGCCAGTAACGCCAGTCAGTTGAGCCGACGACTTGAGCCGGAGAAACCTGGCGGCGGTTTGAACCCGTCTCGTCTTGCAAAGTTTCCTTCAAGAAGACCAGAACCTCATCCCAGGCTTGCCCCTGCGGGCCGCCCTGCTGAATCTCCTCAATGCTTTTGACGAAGGCGTGTGGCTGATTCTCGTAAATCGTGATCTGGTTCGGCACACCCGCTTCGTTCAACCCGGCCTCGAAGGCGTTCACCTGAGAGACGGAAATGGATTGATCGGCCCCGCCGAAGATGCCCAATACCGGCCCCGGCAGGGATTTGAGTTGCGAAGCGTCCGTGATCGGCGAGCCATAAAGAAGCACCGTGCCTGCCAGCCCGTTGTTCGTCAAACTGTAACGAAGAGACGCCCCTCCGCCAAAACAAAACCCCATCACGGCGATCCGGTCAGCCTTCACGTCGGCCTGCGACTCCAGCCAGGCAAACACCGCGTCCAGGTCGCCGATGATCTGTTCCTGAGGCGTCGAAACGACTTGATAGATCGCGCGCGGCACCCAGCCGGTCGTGCTTCCGCGAAACAAGTCAGGCGCGACGACGATGTAGCCCTCCTGGGCCAGCGCCTCGGCCTTGCCCACAATGTCCGGCCTCAGCCCCCAGAACTCGTGGATCATGATGACCGCCGGATGCGGGCCGGGCGTGGCTGGCCGGGCCACGTAGGCGCGAATATCCGGGCCGTTCGCGTTGGAAATATCAGTGTTTGTCAGGGCGTCCAGCCGCCCGCCGCCGAGCAGAGCGTCCAGGACCACCGAGCCGACGAGAAACACGACCAGGGCCACAACGACAATGACGATGCCTAATCCGATTCGTTTGATGATCTTCATTTTGGTTGTCTCCTCCAAAGCCAATTCTAAACCACCCTCTGCGGCCTGAGTCAAGTTACAATTAGCCCCGATGAAAAACGGAAACTCTCTTCACGCGATCCTCTTCGACCTCGACGGCACGCTCCGTCATAATCACCCCAACGGCTTCGACACCTTCGTCGGCTACCTGGCCGAACTCGGTCACCCGCTCAGCCAAAGCCAGCAACACCACGCCGAGCGCTGGACTCACTACTACTGGGCCGAATCGCCGGAGCAGACCATTGACCGCAAGGAGTTTAGCGGCGAGACCGGCGACTTCTGGGTGCGTTACACAACCCGGCTCCTGCAGGCCTTCGGGATTGACGGCGATTTGCCGGCGCTGGGTCAACAGGTCAACAAACGGTTTGACGAAGACTACAAGCCGGTCCACCATGTTCCCGACGACGTGATCCCGACCTTGACTCAACTTCGCGCCGACGGCTACACCCTGGGCTTGGTCTCCAACCGCCCTGAACCGCTGGACGGGCTGGCCGCCGATTTGGGCCTCAGCGGCTTCTTCCACTTCACCCTCTCCGCCGGGCAAGCGCAGAGTTGGAAACCCGCGCCCGGAATCTTTTTGCAAGCGGCAACGCTGGCCGGTTGCGCTCCCGAACAGGCCGCCTACGTTGGCGATAATTTCTACGCCGACATCGTCGGCGCTCGCCGCGCCGGCCTGACCCCCGTCCTCATTGACCCCAAAGGTCTCTTCCCCGACGCTGATTGCCGTGTCATACGGGAAATTGGGGAACTCAAAAAACTGAGGTAATATTTCACCACTGAACCACAGAGAAAAACCTCAGTAATGAAAATCTCCAATCTCCAATCTCTAATCCTCTAACCTATGACTACTGAAAACCCTCAAACTATCGAATTCCGCGCCGAAGTGCGCCAACTGCTCAACATCCTGGCCCACTCGCTCTACACCGACCGCGAAATCTTTCTCCGCGAACTGGTCTCCAACGCCTCCGACGCCCTCAACCGTTTGCAGTTCGAGACGCTCACCAACCGCGACGTGCTCGACTCGGACGCTGAACTTAAGATCACGGTCACAGGGTCAGAAGACGGCAAAACCTTGACCATTGCCGACACCGGCATCGGCATGAATCACGACGAGTTGATCGCCAATCTGGGCACAATTGCTCACTCCGGCGCGGCGGCGTTTCTCGAGTCGCTCAAAGAGGGCGCTAAAGCCAGCGACATCATTGGCCGCTTCGGCGTGGGCTTCTACTCGGCCCTGATGGTGGCCGACGAGATCACCGTCACTTCGCGTTCGTACCGCCCCGGCGACACGGCCTGGGCGTGGACGACTCAGGGCGGCGACTCTTACACTATCACCCCGGCGGATAAAACTGACCGGGGCACGGCCATCACCCTTAAACTCAAAGAAGACGCGAGCGACTTCGCCAAAGACTGGCGGCTGGAGCAAGCCATCCACAAGCACTCCGACTTTGTCGCCTTCCCGATCTATCTCAAGGATAAAGCGATCAACCGGCAGACGGCCATCTGGCGGCAAACAGCCGCCTCGGTGACCGACGAGCAGGCCAACGATTTTTATCGCCAGTTGACTCTGGAGTTTGAGCCGCCACTGCTTCGGGCGCACCTCAACACCGACGCCCCGGTGCAAATCTACGCCATGCTCTTCATCCCGGCCAAGTCCGAGCGCGGCATCCTTGCGGCGCGAAAAGAGGAAGGGCTGAAACTATATTCGCGCAAAGTATTGATTCAGGACTACTGCAAAGACCTTTTGCCAAATCACTTCCGTTTTGTGCAGGGCGTTGCCGACTCGGAAGACCTGCCGCTCAACGTCTCGCGCGAAACGGTGCAATCGAACAAAGTGATGGAGCGCATCAAGACGGCGCTGACCCACAAGCTGATTGACGAACTGAAAAAGCTGGCCGCCGACGACAAAGACAAGTACGCCGCGTTCTGGAACGAGTTCGGCGTTTACGTCAAAGAAGGTCTGGCCACCGACTACGCTGGACGAGAAAAGCTCTTGCCGCTCCTGCGTTTTCATTCCTCGAAAGCCGATGAGCTGGTTTCACTCTCAGACTATGTGGGACGCGCCCAGCCGTCGCAGAAATCCATTTACTACCTGTTGGCCGACAGCGCCGGTTCAGCCGCCATTAGCCCTCACCTGGATTATTTCCGCCGCCACAGCCTTGAAGCCCTCTACCTGACCGATCCGATTGACAACTTCATGCTGGCCGGCCTGCAAGAGTATGAAGGCTTCAAAGTTCAAAGCGTGGACGACCCGACGCTCGACCTTCCTCAAGACCAATCGAAGCCTGAAGAGGCCGAAACACCGACGGGCGAGTTTGAAGGGCTGGTCGCCAAATTCAAAGAACGGTTGGGCGATAAGGTTGTGGACGTGCGGGCCTCGGAGCGGCTGGTGGACAGCCCGGCCCGGCTGGTTGCGCCGGGCGCGAACGCGGCGCAGGAGATGGTTCGTATCCAGCGCCTGCTCAACAAAGACTTCGAGATGCCAAAGCGGGTGCTGGAGATCAACCGCCGCCACGGCCTCATCCGCCGACTGGCCGAGATGGCGGCTCAACCGGAGTCCGAGCCGCTGTTGACGGCCTGCATTGACCAGTTGTTCGAAAGTTCCCTGCTCATCGAGGGCCTGCATCCCAACCCGGCAGAGATGTTGCCGCGAATTCAGCAACTCATGGAAGCGGCGGTGAGAAATAGAGATTAGAGATTGGAGATTAGAAAAAGAGCCTGCGGCACAAAACCGTCAGGCTCTTTTGGTTCTTGGGATTTTGGGCGTTGGGGTTTTCTACGCTTCCATCCTCTCCAACTCGTCAATCATCCGGCCAATCGCGTCAAAGCCGCCCTGCCAGAACTTGGCCGAGGCGATGTTGATGCCCGCTTCTTTGAGAATCCTGGCTGGCGCTTCGGATCCGCCATAGGTCAGAATCTTGAGATACTTGGGCTTGAAGGCTTCGCCTTCGCGCTTGTACATTTCATAAAGCGCCAGCACCAGCAGTTGGCCGAACGAGTAGGCGTACACGTAAAACGGCACAGAATAGAAGTGTGGAATGGACACCCACTCCCACTTGAACTCGTCGCTGACTTCGACCGCGTCGCCGAATTGCTCCTTGAGCGTTTCGAGGTAGCGCTCGGCCATCTCGTCAGCAGTCTTGCCGTTTTTCACCAGCTCATGCGCTTCCTTCTCCCACATGGCAAAGAAGCCCTGTCGCCCGACGGTGGCGTAAGCGTCGTCAATTGATTTAGCCAGCAGGTCGCGCTTCACCGCCGGGTCGGTTCCCTGGGCTAACAGTTTTTCGGTGAGCAGAATTTCGGAGAACACTGAAGCAGTCTCGGCCATCGGCAGGGCCGAGTGGAAGGTGAGGGGGGAGTGGTCGGCGGCCAGCAGGGCGTGAATGGCGTGGCCCATTTCGTGAGCGGTGGTCGCCACGTCTTGCGCCTTATTGTTGTAGTTGAGCAGAACCCAGGGCGACATGCCTGGAAGCACACCGGCGCAGAATGCGCCGCCGCGTTTGCCGGGCCGCACTTCCGAGTCCACGTGGCCGTCGTCAAACACCTTCTTCGCCAACTGGCCCACCCGCGGCGAGAACTCGCTAAAGGTGTCCAGAACCA
Source organism: Chloroflexota bacterium (assembly GCA_016197225.1). NCBI lineage: Bacteria > Bacillati > Chloroflexota > Chloroflexota bacterium. The sequence goes on along the minus strand of JACPWC010000056.1, from coordinate 75,434 downwards.
TGTTCACGCCCAAATCGTAGGGATACTCTTTCTCCGAGCCCGCAAGCGGGGCATAAATGTCGTAGCGGCGCAGTTTTCCCGAAGGGGCCCCGATCCACTTGGCTTTGAGTTTGAAGTAGCGTTGAAAGACTCCGGCGTTATCTTTGATGACCTTCAGCAGGGTTTCCACGACACTGTCCGGCATGTCGTTCGCCAGGTTACGCGGGGCAATCGGGCTTTTGAATTTGCGCAGGCTCACATTCTCACTGCGCCAATCGCGCATCAAATTGGCGTAAATCTGCGAGAGCAAAAGGCCCTGTTCACCGTAGACTCGATACAACTCTTTGTAGGCCGCCTCGCGCAGACCGGCGTCTGCGCCCCGGGCATAGACCATCAGCGAGTCACGGGTGAGTGTCTTCTTTTCACCATTGACTTCGATGGTAAAAGTGAATTTGTTGGTGATCATTTCATACAACGTCTGAATGGCGTTCGGGCCGTTGACGTTTTTGATGTTGACCACTTTCTCTTCAGCTTCGGAAAGAGTGTGCGGCTTGAAGTGCCGCATCTCTTCCAGCCAGTAGCGCAAATCGCCCGAAGCCTTCATCAGCCGGGCCGCGTTCTTGTCGTCCAGAGCCTTCCACCACAACGAAAAGAACAGCAGGCGGTTCTGCGCCTCAGCCGTCAACTGCTCCACCCGGCCCAGCACGGCCAGGGCGGCCTGATTCTGGGTGTCGGCAGAGAACTGCAAGCCGGCAAAGGCGTTGAGCCGCAACCCGGACTCTTGCATGGCTTCATAATCCTTGAGCAGGGACAGGAACTCTTTGACAGATATAGATGCCTTGAGCTTTTTGCGCCAGCCTTCGTTCTTCTTTACATGTTTGTCGAATGCCTTGATGGCTTTCTCAATTTCCGGCCCCTCCGCCGAAGACGGAATCAGGGCCTCGAGTTTCCAACGGGATTGGGTGTAAGTCATGAGGAATTCCTTTCAGTGGTCAGTGGACAGTGGTCAGTGAACACTGTCCACTGATTACTTTTTCGCTGGTGGGCTAAATCGGATATTCAAAATATCGCCGTCTTTCACAATATATTCTTTGCCTTCGAGCCGGAATTTGCCTTTGGCCTTCACTTCGGCCAGGCCGCCGGCGCTCATCAAGTCACCGTAGCTGAACGTCTCGGCGCGGATGAAGCCCTCGCGCAAGTCGGAGTGAATCTCGCCGGCCGCCTCCGGGGCGGTCGCTCCGCGCTTCACCGTCCAGGCTCGCACTTCATCTTCGCCTACGGTGAAGAACGATTGCAGGCCCAGCAGATCGTACGACAACCTGATCATTCTGCGAAGGCTTGGCTCGGCAATGTTGTACTCGGCCAGAAACGTCGCCGCATCTTCGGGGGAAAGCTGGGCGATGTCCATCTCCAGCCGCCCCCGTAAGGCGAGTTGGAAACTCGCCCCACCTGACTCCGGTTCTTTGTCGTCATCTCCGATATTGATGACGGTGAGCAAAGGCTTGCGAGTGAGGAATGCATGCGACGACAAAACCTTTTCGTCTTCTGCCATCAATTCAAGTTCGCGCAGAGGCTTCTCGGCAGACAGAGCTTCGTGCAGATGGGTAAACAACGTCTGCTCGCGCTGGATCAACGTCTTATCCTTCACACCGCCCTTGCGCAAATCGTCGGCCAGCCGCTCCAGCTTGCGCTCCACGGCCACCAGGTCGTTCAACAGCAAGTCGGCTTCCACGTTGGTCTTGTCGCGGGCCGGGTTCACACTACCGCTAGGGTGGGGCAGGGACGGATTCTCAAAGGCCCGAACCACGTGGATCAGGCCATCCATCGTCGCCAGTTGATTTAACAGCGGGCCGCTAAACCCGGCCTTGCCGGCGCCTTCTTCGAGTCCGGCAATATCCGCATAAGCCACCTGGGCGTGGATCGTCTTCTTCGGCTTGAACATCGCCGAGAGTTTGTCTACGCGCTCGTCGGGCACAGATACGACGGCTTGAGTGACTTCAAACCGCCCGCCGCCTGCAAGCTGGCCTACCGGTTTGTGGCCGCCAGTGAGAGCGTTGAAAATTGTCGTTTTGCCTGATTGGGGGAGACCGATGATGCCTAGTTTCATGAAGATTGATGGCGCGAGGGATGACACTCTTCCGGTAGCTGTGTCAGCACAAAACTCCAGATCGCCGTCGTGGCGGCCAGAGCTTCATCTGATTCTTCAGCTGAGGGCATGACAGCGTCACCGGGATAGCGCACCTCGACGGCGAATGGGTTTAGAAATTCTGCTTGTTCTTGCACAGAGGTGAAATTTGTGTCCTGTATCAAGCACATGCCAAGCAAATAGCTCATGCTATGTGTTTTCTCAAAAACGACGCCCTTGAAGACTAAATAGGCCTTGAGCGATTTTTCTGCCACTTGTTGGCAGTGAAAACAAGCAGTATCCAAAATCGGAGGCTGATTAGCCACTAATACCCGCGCCGACAGTAAATCGCTCCAGGCTTTTCGAGCCATGCCCGAGCGTTATCAGCGTTTTCGCTCATACACCACCTTGCCCTTGAGCGATGCCGCTTTTTCTACGGAGACAACCCACTTCAAGCGCCGCTGAAACTCTTCTTGAGTCACAACCTTTATTTCGATTGGGATTAATAAGCCACGTAGAGCCTTGTAAATTGGCAATGTTCGCTTGTAATATGATGCGTCGCTATCCTTGACCAGCACCAACAAATCCACATCGCTGTTTTCATGCGGCGTGCCATAAGCATGAGACCCATAGAGGTAAATTTTTTCCGGGGCCACAGCTTCGGAAATGCGCCGGACCACTTCGGCTAGCAAATTCGGCTCCAACGTCTTCACGGCGTTCCTAATCCTTGACCGATCTGTCGCATTCGCCTATACTTTGCCACGTTGGCCGAAGTGGCGGAACTGGCAGACGCGCACGACTCAAAATCGTGTACCTTCGGGTATGTGGGTTCGACTCCCACCTTCGGCACACTGCAAACACGATTATAACATGTGGCATCAGGAGAGCGCGGGGCGGCGGCGGTGAATACCGCGAACGCCCCGTTTGCGTTAATGACTCGGACTGCATTTTTCAATTTGCTTGGCGGCCTCCTCCTCGGATTTGCGGCGGGCGTGCTTTACACCTGGGTTCTCAATCCGGTGAAATACGTGGATGTCTCGCCCGACACGCTCCGCGCCGACCACAAAGCCGATTTTGTGCTGATGATTGCCCAGGCCTACGCCCTCGACTCCAACCTTGATCTCGCCCGCGCCCGCCTCGCCACCCTCAACCTTGCCAACCCCGGCCAGTTTGTGGCCGACACTGCCGCTCAACAGGCCGCCGGCGCTTCCCTCGACGACCTGCGCGCCCTTAACGCGCTGGCAACTGCCCTCGGCGCTGTTCCGCCGCCACTCCCAGTTAAGTCGCCGTGATCCGACCTTCGCTGATTCTTCTGGGCCTCATCATTGGCGTTGCTCTGGGCGTGTTTTATGGCGGGGTGATCAGCCCGGTGAGCTATACCGACACTGCCCCTGCGGCCCTCCGCGGCGATTATAAAGATCAATACCTGCTTCTGATCGCAACATCATATACCGCTGACGGTGATCTGGATCGCGCCCGCCAGCGAATGGCTCAACTCGGTGTAGCCGACCCTGCCGGGGCAGTGACCGCTTTGGCCCAACGCCTGGCCGCCGAAGGCAAAGATACGTCTGCGCCCTCGGCCCTGGCCGCCGCGCTTGGCGTGGGCGTGGCTCCGGTGACGCTGGTTCCCACCGCCACGACGGCCGCCACTGAGATTCCAACTCTGCCGCCAACTGTCACCTCGTTTCCATCCTCCACAACATTTCCTACGCTCACGCCCACAGCCACGCCGATCTACGATTACGTTTTGGTTTCGCAAGAGGCCTATTGCAACGAGGCCGAGCGCCTGCCGCTCATCATCGTTGATGTGATTGACGCCGACGGCCGGCCCTTGCCAGGCGTGAGGGTGTCAGTGACGTGGGCGGATGGCGAAGATGGTTTCGTCACCGGTCTCAAGCCGGAGATCAGCGCCAGCTATGGCGACTTTTTGATGCAGGCCGGTATTGTTTATGGCATTCAGGTCGGCAGTCGCACGCCGCCCGTCACCGGGTTGACGGCCTCGCTTTGCCAAACCGCAGAAGGCGATTCGTATCGAGGCGCAGTGCGATTGGTGGGTAAGGGCGATTCATGGGTAAGGGCGATTCATGGGTAAGGGCGATTCATGGGTAAGGGCGATTCATGGGTAAGGGCGATTCATGAGTAGGGGCGATTCATGGGTAAGGGCGATTCATGGGTAAGGGCGATTCATGGGTAAGGGCGATTCATGAATCGCCCCTACTTGACAGGCGCCTGGCAATCGGTGACAATCGCGCCGTTCAAAAATCAACCACGAAGCCACAAGGGCGCAAAGCCACAAAGAAAAATTTGGTGACTTGGCGCCTTCGTGTCTTGGTGGTCAATCTTTTTAGGAGCCTCATGAGTCGGGTTATCAACACAGATGGGTCGGGGAAGCAGAGAACGCAGTTGAGCAAGGCGGTGCTGATTGCGATTCGAGAGCTGGCGGCGAAGAAGCAGATTGACGACGAGGCCCGCGACATGGCCGCGTTCTTGTCGCTGGCCCTCAGCCAGATTGACGCGACGGTGGACACGTCGGTGAAAGCCTGGGAGAAACGCGATTACTGGCTCAAGGCCGATCAGTTTCGGATGCAGTGGGCGTGGGCGCAGGTGAGCGCCAAAAAGGTGCGCGAGGCCGTGTTGCTGAACGATTGGGGCGAGTTGGCCGTGTTGATGCCGGAGATTGCCGCCAGGCTCAACACGATCAAACTGCCCAAGAGCAATACGGTTGGCAAGCCGTGGACGGGGGCGCTGGCGGAGTTGAAGCGGCGGGGCGCTGGTGACAAGATGACAAGGTGAAGCCGCACTTTGGATCACCTTGTCACCCCTTCATCTTGTCATCCTGTCAGGCTCTCGCCAGCCGTTCCTTCAACACCTCAATCGGCCCAATTGGCGTCGGGTCGGTCTCGTAAGCCATTGCCAGGTAATAGCTGACGTAGTCGCCGTAGTGCAAAGCCGTGAGGAGTTGGGCCAGCGGCGTCGGGCCAAGGCCGCGAATCACGTCGGTGTTGTAGCCGGCGGTCATGAACAGAGTCCGCGTGGTCTCGGAGCGAAGCTTGTTGCGCGGGTGGTCGAAGTCACTTTCGAGAAACAGCGCCATGTATTTAGTAATTAGTAATTGGGGATTGGTTATTCCGACCACGCTATTGTGATTCATCTCCGGCAGTTCCTCAAACTGCCCCCAGGCTTTGGCGTTCTCCGAAATTTGCCCCTTCCAGCGGCGGGCGACCGGGGCCATGAGGCCTGACCCAAAAATCAGCGCAAACCGATCCATCAATTGCCCTGCCATGCGTTTGGCCGGGTTATTCACCACCGGCGACTCGGCACGCAGGCTTTTTTGCTGTTCACGCATGGCGGCCACCGCCCCGGCCACGTCCGCTGATTTGTCGGCGATGAGGCCTGAGCGCGAGAAGAAGGCCAGAGGCAACATCAACGAGTAACCGACGGCGGCGCGGGGCTGGCTCTTGTAATCGAACTTCCAGATCGTGCCGCCCGCCTCGCGGCACATTTCCGCAATCTTTCCTCCACCCGTAATCGCCATCAACTTTGTTTTGCGCTCAATTGCCTGCTTGAAGCAGGAGAGCGTCTCTTCGGTGTTGCCGGAGTGTGATGAGCCGATGACAAGCGTGTGCGGGCCGGTCGCCCAGGCGGGGAGATCGTAATCTCGGCAAACGACGAACGACGAACGACATTCGTTGGCGACGAGGGCGGCAACAAGCGAGCCGCCGATGGCCGAGCCGCCCATGCCGCACAGCACGATTTGGGTCACGCCGGAGAGGTCGGGCAGGGGCAGGGTTTGGGCGTGCGCCCAGGCGGCCTCGAGCTGGTCGGGCAGGCCTTCGATGTGGGCGAGCATGCCGCCTGGATCAAGTTGTTTGAAGTGATGAAGGTTATCGAGGTTCATAGAAGCATTTTACCAGCCTCAGGGTCTTCTTGTTTTGGCTGTGGTGTCAACAGATGATTCGCAAAACGGATTGCAGGCCTGAAATCCGTTCATCCGCTGGCTATCCGTTGACGCCGAGTTTCTCTCATCAAGAGCCGCCAAAATAAACGATGAAGCTGCCTGAGTATTGGCAACCATAACCGGCGGTGTCACCGCCGGAATATGTGCCAATGAGGACGTCCTCTGGGGGAATATTAGGATCAGGATTGTATCCCCAGGTTCCAGAAAAAGCTGTGATATTTGGCTGGTAGTTGTTACTCAAATTGATGATTTGGAATGATACGGTATCTCCGCTGACACTCCCAGTCAGACCAGTGCTAAGTGCCTGGCCCAAATAGACACTTGGTGAGGCGGATATTGACGCGCCGGAGTGTACAACATTGTAGATCAATTGGAAATTACTTGGGCCGTTGTTGTTTGAACCAGTTTGGTTGGGCATGGGCGGCGGCGCGGCGTCAGTGCAGCCGGTGGTTGTGCCTCGGCCATATATTTTCCAGATTCCAGTCAGGTTGGCTCGTAGCGTCGGCGTCGGCGCAACCGTCGGTGTTGCGGTGACCAGAGGCGTGGCGGTTGGCGTCAGGGCGATGATGGTCTCCAGCGCCGATTGAGAAGCAGTAGCTCGTGCTTGCACGGCGGCCAGCGTGGCTTGCTCAATGGCTTGTTGAGTCTGGGTCTGAACCGTTTGTGTCTTTGCAATAGCGTCAAGGTCGAGCGTTGCTGTTGGGACGGGCGTCTCGGTTGGCAAGCCGGCAATTCTCGTGGCTTCGGCCATGAGTTGGGCAACGGCTTTTTCAGTCGCGGCGGCCTGCGTCTGTCGAATGTTGCCCTGTTGCATTGAATAGAAAAGACCCGAGGCCAACGCAAATAATACGACCGCGCCAACAGCAAGCGGCGCCCGTCTCATGAGGCGTTTGATCCGTTCGGTTGCTTCCTGTCGCCGTATCTGCGACCGCACCGCCCCGGTGATATGTTCCTCACCTTTTCCTTGCGCTGCACTTTCAGCTAGTTCAGTCAGTCCCGTTTCTGTCGTTGTAGTCGCTGTCGCCTGCACAGCGTTGGAAAAGGCGCGGGCCAAGTCGCCCGCCGATTGGTAACGGTCAGCCGGGTCTTTCGCCAGCGCCTTTAGAATCACCAACTCCACTTCGTCAGGCAGGTCGGGTTTGAGGTGGCGCGGCGGCGGCAGTGAGTCGTGCACGTGCTTCAGGGCAACGGCCATGGGCGTTTCGGCTTCAAACGGTTGCCTGCCGGTCACCATCTCGTAAAGCATCACGCCCAGCGAGTACACGTCCGTTTGCGCCGTCACCGGGCGGTTGAGGGTTTGCTCCGGGGCCATGTAGGCCGGCGTGCCAAGCATGGCCGAACCAGTAAGGTTAGCCGTGCCTTCCAATACTTTGGCGATGCCGAAGTCCATCAGATAGGCATTGCCATCTTTGTCCACCAGAATGTTGCTCGGCTTCACGTCGCGGTGAATGATGCCTTGCTCGTGGGCATAGCCTAGCGCAGCGGCCACGTCGCCGATAATTTTCGCGGCGTCGGCCAGGGAGAGTGCGCCGCGCTCTAAAATGTCCTTCACGGTTCCGGCTTGCAAGTAGCGCATGACAAGGTAGGTCGTTCCGTCTTGCGTCCCGAAGTCGAAAACGGGGACGATGTTGCGGTGTTCGAGTTTGGCGATGATGCGGGCTTCCTGCTCGAAGCGCTGGACGAAGTGCGGGTTGTGAGCGTAGTGATCAGGCATGACCTTCAAGGCCACCAGCCGCTCGGTGCCGGGCTGGTAGGCTTTATAAACCGTGGCCATGCCGCCGAGTCCGATTTGTTCAAGGATGCGATAGGGGCCGAGGGTAGAGCCGATGAGGTTGGGCATAGTGTGTTTGTCTGTATGTTTTCTATGGCGCGATCACCGTCAAGGTGCAACCACGGCGTTCAATTTGATCATTGCGCACCCATATACCAACGACAGTATAAGTTCCCAGCTCGAGAAGAGTCTGGGTGTAAGTAGCATGATGCCATTGTCTCTGATCCCCTTGAATCTCAATAGTTCGGCCTCGACTATCCAGCGAATTTCCAAAAGGGTCTACTGACAATGGCGTGGTGGGCTGATCGTTGACGGTGATCACGGCGGCGGTGTCACCGATATCGGCGATCACCGACTCCTTCTCTTGTCCGGGAGAGCCTCCTGCCCCAAAGCCAAAAATGATTCGTCCGGCCAGCACCGTTGTTTGGGTGCATCCCGGGGGATCCAATTGCACGTAGGTCGTGATTGGCGTTGGCGTAAACGTCGGCGCGGGCGTGACCGGCTTTGAGGGAGTTGAAGCTGTGCGGATGGTGGTTGGGGTGGTTGGCGATTTTGAGTCAGGCAAGCCGCAAATAATCACATCGTCCAATCTGCCGCCATCAAGCGACAGAATCCCCGACCATAGGGGTGATCTGTCTCGGTAATCAAATTGGAAAATGTTATCCAAATAAAGTTTGATGTAGCCGTCTGTGTCCATCATATCCACTATATGCCAGTTTACATTCACTGGGGAGAAAGGTATCGGGGGAATAGAAGCGGCATTTGTGCCAACAATGATTTTCCTAAACCCGCCGCCAAGTCCATGGAAGTTAAGTTGATAGCCTCTTGTAGGCAGCTCGAACTCTTTTGGTGGCCCATCGCCATGTAAATTAATTAACGTTACAGTAACTCCGTCACCGTTCTTGAATCGAAACCTAACATGGACATTGCTAAAACCCTTGCTGACGAATAATGCTTCCTGATGAGCAACGAGGCCATCCTGGTTATCGTTGAAAAGTATGCGGTTGCCATCTGGCGATTCTTGTATCTCCCACGCTGTTTTTTCGCCACTCCACTTCTCCAACCCCTCGCTCTGAAAATCATCCACAAACACCAGCGTCTCGCCTTTGCCGCAGGCCTCGGAGGGCAGGATACCGAACGGGTCGCGTTTGAGGGTGAGGGTCAGCGTGTTCTCGCCCGGCGTCAGACTGGCAATTTCTGAGGTGGTGGGCTGATAGCCTTGTGCTCTGGCGTTCACTGTTGCCGCGCGGCACGAACGCGTGATCTCGCCAAAATTAAAGGTTGCTTCACCCTGTTCGTTCACTTCATTCGTGGCGGTTGCCCCTTCGCCGCAACTCACTGTCACCGACCCCATCACGGTGATTGGTTCGCCGGACTCATCGGCAAGCCGGATGCGGAAGGTGGGGTAGGGCGTGCTGGCGATGAGGGTCTCTTGCGCCGATTGCGTGGTCTGGGCAATAACTTGCTGAGTCTGAGTTTGGGCGGCGAGCAGAGTCGCCCCGGCAGCCAGGTCGAGGGTGCTGGTCGGTGCCGGCGTTCGGGTGGGACGGTTGGCAAGAGCCGTCATGTTCAGCGCCACTTGCGCCCCGGCGGTGGCGGTTTGCCCGGTCCGCGCCTGGGTGGCATTGGTTTGTCGAAAGGAGAAGGCCAGCCCGGCAATCAACGCCACCACCACGACGACACCGGCGGCGATCGGTAACCACTGCATTAGGCGTTGTCGCCGCTCCGTGCTTTCTTGCCGCCGCACTTCGGCGCGGACGGCATGGGTGACGTGTTCTTCACCCTTGCCTTCTGCGGCTTCTTCGGCCAATTTGATCAGATGGGTTGGGGCGGCTTCCGCCTCTGACGCATTTGTGGCTGTGGTGAAGGCTTGCGCCAGTTCACCTGCCGATTGGTAACGATCAGCCGGGTCTTTCGCCAATGCCTTCAGAATCACCAACTCGACAGCTTCGGGCAGTTCGGGGTTGACCTGGCGCGGCAGAGGCAGTGACTCGTTGATGTGCATCAGGGCGACGGCCAGCGGCGTTTCGGCTTCAAACGGCGGTTTCCCCGTTGCCATTTCGTAGAGCATCACGCCGAGCGAGTACACGTCGGTCTGCGGCGTCACCGGCTTGCTGAGAGTCTGCTCAGGAGCCATGTAGGCCGGCGTGCCGAGCATGGCCGAGCCAGTGAGTTCCGACGTGCCCTCCAACACTTTGGCGATGCCGAAATCGGTGAGATAAGCATTGCCCTGCTTGTCTACCAAAATGTTGCTGGGCTTCACGTCGCGATGGATGATGCCCTGCGAGTGAGCGTAATCCAGCGCGGCGGCGATTTCGCTGATAAGTTTGGCCGCATCGGCCAGGGGCAACCGTCCGCGCCCCAGGATGTCTTTAACTGTCCCGGCCTGCAGGTAGCGCATGACGAGGTAGGAGACGCCATCTTGTGCGCCGAAGTCATAGATGGGGATGATGCCGGGATGTTCGAGGCTGGCGATGACACGGGCTTCTCGCTCGAAGCGCTGGACGAAGAGCGGGTCTTGGGCGTAATGCGATGGCAGGATTTTGAGGGCGACGAGCCGATCCACGCCGGGCTGGTAGGCTTTGTAGACTGTTGCCATCCCCCCAAGACCGATTTGTTCAAGAACACGATAGGAGCCGAGAGTAGTGCCGATGAGATCCGCCATGAATTGTCCAGTGATCGGGAAGGATTGAATAACTGAAGCGTAGTCTAAGTTCAGTTATGGCGTGAGTCAATTCCCAAATAAGGGGGATAAGGACTCAGAGGGGATGAATTCGGAGTGAAACGGGAAACTTTGAGGGTTACTGCCGGCAAGCCTGCGTCGTCGTCGTCGTAATCGGGCCGTTGCCGCCGAAGGCCATCACGCGGATTTGATAGCAGTGGCCGGAGATAGTGGGATCGCCGCCGAGCTTCGTGGTGAAATCGAAGAATGGCTGAACCAAATGGTCTTCGGCCAGAGGCGGCTGGAACGGATCGGTGATGTCTTGCACGCCGATATCGTAGTTGGTCGCGCCTTCCACCGCGTTCCACGAGACTATCAAACCGGGGAAGATACTGCCTGCCGCAGGCGTGGTAATGTCGAAGCCGCCGATCCGAACCATGCATAAGATCAAGTTAGCATCCTCCAGCTTGCCGGTGCCGAACGTTCGGGTGAAGCTGGCGCGACCAATGAAGAAATCGCAGCCCGGCCCAATCTGATAGCCGCCATAGAACATGCTGGTCAGGCCGTCGTTGGCGGTGGCGGTGATCACCCAACTGCCGGGCGGCACTTTTTGAAACAAAAACTGCCCGTTGGCATCGGTGATGGCCGTGCCAAATTCAACGCCGGTGGATGTTTGGCGAAGAATGACTCTGGCATTGGCGACAGGCGCACTCTGATAGACAACCTGCCCGCGCACGATCCCGGCCTCGTCCGGCCCGGCGGTGGGAATGGCTCCCAGAGAAAAGGCCAGGGTGGTCGTCGGGCTGGGAACCGGAGTGATTGTGTTCGGCGGGCGGAGGGTGCGGGTGGCCGTCAGAGTGGCGGTGGGGGTGGCGGTGAAGGTGGGAGTGAATGTTGATGAGGGAATAACAGCCACGGCGGCCACACCTTCGAGCGCCGCGCGCGTCTCCAGAGCGTTAGCTGTGCCACGCGCACCGGGGTCGCTGTCACGGGCGGCGGCAGTTTGGGCTACCTTGACTTCGTTGAGCAACTCGGCAATGGCGGCAGTGCTGGTTTGCGCGGCCTGAATCCGCACCTGTTCAGCATCACTCCGAGCCTGGAAGAGATTGGCCCCCAGCACAAGAATCACCAGCACGCCGACGGCCCAGGGCAGGAACTGTACGAACCGTTTTTGTTGCGCCGCCAATTGCTTGCGGCGCACGATCTCACGCACCTGGTTCGTCACTTCTTCGGCATGTTTGTCCGCCGCCGCCTCTGCGGCCAGTTTGATCAGTTGATGCGGCGGTTTGGTGGACGAGGCTGTGTCGCTGGCGGTGCTGACCGCGCCCTCGGTGGCCGCGCTGGCAGTAGCCGCCACCACAGCGTTGAAGGCTTGCGCCAGTTGACCTGCCGTCGCATAGCGGTCGCCAGGCTCCTTGGCCAGCGCCTTTTCGATCATGGCTTCGAGGGCGGGGGGCAGGCCGGGGTTGAAGTGGCGGATGGACGGCGCAGAGGTGTTGACGTGCATCAGAGCCGTGGCCATCGGAGTCTCGGAGTCGAATGGCAAATGCCCGGTCACCATTTCGTAGAGCATCACGCCCAGCGAGTACACATCGGTTTGCGGGGTGATGAGTTGATTGAGCGTTTGCTCGGGAGCCATGTAAGCCGGGGTGCCCATTGAAGAGCCGGTGCTGGTCAGGTCGGCGGTGGCTTCGAGGAGTTTGGCAATGCCAAAATCGGTGAGGTAGGCGTGGCCGGTCTTGTCTACCAGAATGTTGGCCGGTTTCACGTCGCGGTGAATCACGCCCTGAGCGTGCGCGTAATCGAGGGCGCTGGCAATGTCGGTGATGATTTTGGAAACGTCGGCCAGCGAGAGCGGCCCCCGGCTCAAAATCTCTTTGGCAGTTCCGGCCTGCACGTAACGCATGGTCAGGTAAGCCAGGCCGTCGTGCGTGGCAAAATCGAAGATGGGAATAATGTTGGGGTGTTCGAGGCGGGCGATGATCCGGGCTTCCTGGGCAAAGCGCTCCATGAACTTGGCGTTCTGGGCATAAAGCTCTGGCAGGACTTTGATGGCCACCATCCGCTCGAGGCCGGGCTGGTAGGCGATGTAAACGCTGGCCATGCCGCCAAAGCCAATTTGTTCGAGGATGTGGTGCGAGCCTAAGGTGGAACCGACGAGATTCGACATGAGTATTGGGAAAGCGCCGCCTGTCTGTCAAATAGCAGGCGTAGTGTAAAGTTACTTCCCCAATGTGTCAAATTGTCCTTCTACAACTCTGTCGCGATCTTATAAACCTCCCGCCGTTCCCAATTGCTTTGGGCGGCGATTTGTTTGGCCGCCTCTTTACGCTCCAGCCCCAGCGCCAGCAGGTCGCGCAGGGCGGCGCGGATGCGGGCCTCGTCCCAGGTTTCTGCCGGGGCTTCATTCTTTTGCCCTTTGACGACGAGCGTGATCTCGCCGCGAACCTCTTTGGCGTTGAAGTGAGCGAAGGCCTCACTGACCGAGCCGCGAAAAATCTCCTCGTGCAGTTTGGTCAGCTCACGGCACACGGCAATCCGCCGGTCGCCCAACTCGCGCTGAAGGTCGGCCAGCGACTCGAGCAGGCGGTGCGGCGTCTCGAAGAAGATCAGCGTGCGCGGGTCGGCGGTGTTGGCGGCGAGAAGGCGCGCCCGATCGCCGGCCTTGCGCGGCAGAAAGCCGAGATAGACGAACGAATCGGTGGGCAGGCCGGAGGCCACCAGCGCCGAAAGAATCGCCGACGGCCCGGGGATTGGGGTGACGGTGAAGCCACGATCAATCGCTTCGCGGATTAATTCGTAGCCCGGGTCCGAGATTCCGGGGAGGCCGCCATCTGACACCAGGGCCACGTCGCCCCTCCCCAGCTTTTCCAGAATGTGATCGAGCTTGGCGAGTTTGTTGTGTTCGAAATAGCTGGTCGTTGGCGTGTTGATGTCGAAATGGCTCAACAGCTTGGCCGTCTGCCGGGTGTCTTCGGCGGCGATGAGGCTCACTTCGCGCAGCACACGCAGGGCGCGCGCCGAAATATCTTCCAGATTGCCAATCGGCGTAGCGACGATGTAGAGCGTGCCCATGGTAGTGGTTAGTGAACAGTGGCCGGTAAACAGCCGGCCACTGTTCACTGTCCACTGCTCACTGAAGTTAGTGGTTCTGCACGAAGTTCACCAACAGCAGGTTCTTGCTGCAGTCGGCAAAGGTGTTGACGATGACGAAGTCGGAGAGAGGTGTGCCGCTGGTGTCGAGCAATTGCACTTTATACTCGCCCGTCGTCTGCACTACGTGATTGTTGAGGAAGAATTCGTAGCCGGCCGGGCCGTAAGCCGTCTTGCTTCCGGTGAAGGCGTCGGCATTCAAACCGCCGCCCTCGAGGTGGACGATGAGGCCAACTATCGGGTTGCCGCCTGGCGGCAGGCCTAAGGCCTGCCCGGCGATGCCCATCCAGTTACAGCCGGCCGAGTTGGCAAAATTCTGCACGGGTATTGGCGCATTCTCCTGCGCGGTGAAGGGGAAGGCCGAACGAGTCCTGCTGGGTGTGGGTGTTGGTCCGGAAGGTGTATCGGTGGGAGTCGGCGTGGGCGTGAAGGTTTCGGTATTGCCGGGCGCGGCGGTCACTTCCGTAACGTCGCTGGCGGTAATGTCAGGCGCAGGAGTGGTGGCCTCACTGCCGGGGGTGAAGGTAGCCGAAGGGCGCGGCTGGGTGCTGGTGAAGGTGGGTGTGGGTGTAAACAGGGGCGGGAAGGTTGGAACGATTGACGTGGGCGGGGCCGGCGTTACGCTGGGCAGGACAGCAATGGCTGGAAGGGTGGACGGCGGGAACGGGTTGAGAAAGATGGACGGGCTGAGAAGAATAACAAAAAAATAGAGGCCCATCACCACCGTGCCGGCTAAAATTAATACGGTGAATAGATTGACGATGACTGATCCACGATGACCCATAACAGGAACTCCTACGGCACAAACATTTCAACAGCGGCTTTGGCTCGCAAGTCGGCGCGCCAGGCGTCGAGCGCCTGTTGTTGCAAAAACGCTCTGGCCGCCGGCGAAAGCGGATGGAGGCCACGTTCAAGTGTCTGCACGATATGATAGCCCAACTGGCTTTGAACGACGCCGCTGGTCTCGCCGGGTTGCAGGCTGAAGGCGGCGTCGGCAACCTCTTTCACGGTCAGGCCGGTCGGCGGGAACCAGCCCAGGTCGCCGCCGTTGATGCGCGAGCTTTGATCGAGCGAGCGTTCTACCGCTAGGGTTGCAAAATCCGCGCCAGCGCCCAGGTCGGCCAACACCAGATTAGTTTCTTCGATGGTGGCGACGAGAATGTGCCGGGCGTGAACCTGCTCCACGTCGTTCGGCACGGCATCTGCAATTTGCGACTGAACGGCGGCGGTGAGGATGCCATCGCGCAGTTCGGCCCGGAACTGGTCGGCGGTGTACAGGTTGGCGGCCAGCCAGGCATCGAACTGGGCCTGCCCGCCGCGCTCGGCCACCGCCTGGTCGTAGGCGGCCTGAACCTCAACATCGGTTAGCGTGATTCCGGCGGCGGCGGCGGCTTGCAGAATCAGAGTCTTGTCAATCAAGGCGTCCAGCACGCGCTGGCGGTAATCGCCTTCCTGCGAAAGGTCGCGTCCCAGGCTGGCAACCCCGGCTTCAAACCGGGCGACTTCGTTTTGATAATCGTTGAGGTAAATGGGTTGACCGTTGACGGTGGCGGCTTGAGGAATCGGGGTGACGGTCGGCTCTGGAATGGGGGTAGCTATCACCGAAACCGGGGTGGGGCCGCCGTTCGCGGGGGTGGGAGTGTTTTCTGCTTCCCCGCACGCGGCGGCTAAAACTGGAATCAAAAGCAAAATTAGAAGATAGCGCACTGAATTCTCCGAAAGTGTCAGGATTATACACAGAAAAGAAAATGGGGCTTGCCGTCATTCAATCGCGGCGCGAATTTGCGTTGCCAGTTCGCCGAATGCGGGCGAGTAGGTTTGGGCCAGCGCGCGCGGGCGGGGAAGCGGCACGGGCAGGTCGGCGCGAATGGAACCGGGGCGCTGGGTGAAGACCAGAACCCGGTCGGCCAGGAAGACGGCTTCGGAGATCGAGTGGGTGACCATGACGACGGTCTTGCGATAACGATCCCAGATTCGCAGAAGTTCGAGGCCCATGCGTTCGCGAGTGAGGGCGTCGAGCGCGCCGAACGGCTCGTCGAGCAGGAGCACGTTGGGCCGGTGAACGAGGGCGCGGGCGATGGCGACTCTCTGCTCCATGCCGCCGGAGAGGTGGCGCGGGCGTGTATGCTCAAAGCCGCTCAGGCCCACCAGTTCGATCAACTCTTCAGCCCGGGCGCGAGCTTTGCCGGCGTCCATGCCCTCAAGTTCGAGCGGCAGGGTGATGTTTTGCAGGACGGTGCGCCAGGGCATGAGGTTGGCTTTCTGGAACACCAGGCCAATGCCCTCGCGCGGGCCGGTGAGTGGTTGGCCTTCAAACGTCACCTGCCCCGACGTTGGCTGGCGAAGCCCGGCCAGCACCTTGAGCAAACTGCTCTTGCCGCAACCCGACGGCCCGACAATGCACAGGAATTCGCCGAGGGCCACGTCAAATGAAAGGTTGGTCAGCGCCAACAGGTTGTCGTCGCCGTTTGAGTAGGTGAGGGTAAGGTGGTGGATGGAGAGGATAGGGGGCATGGTGAGTATGGGGATTTGGGGAGAATTGTACACCGGGCAACTGGACATCCGCTCAATTCCCCAAATCCGTTGTCACCTCCTCGCCCACACCTTCATCAACGCTTCCATCACCCTCAACTGCGCCGGAACTTTGATAACTCCCGTTTGAGTGACGGGGCCGCCGCCGCTCGCAGGGGAAACGTCAGCCACTGCGATTCCCTCTTCCCCCTCCACTCGCGCCAACGTTCCGCCTTGCGAATCGAAAACCGCGCTCGTGCCGTAGAACGTGGCCCGAAGGGTGGCGAGATGCGCCTGCCCGGCCAACGGCCACAACCTGGGCCGCATGAGCGCTCCCAGCCAAAAGCTCAAACGCGGAAACGGAATCTCGGTGACGAACCGGCCGGCCATGACGGCATGAACGACGGGCGACCCGAGCCACGCGGCGCGGCTTGCTACGTCCTCAAAATACCAGCGGTCAATCGCCTCGCGCTGGCGCAGGAGCGTCGGCATCATCTCGGCCAGATACACCTTCTTGCCCAGCGGGAAGTTGAGCACGGCCCGATGAAAGCGCGGCGGCGACGACGCGATCAGCATCACGTCCACTTTGCCGCGATACTGCTCCCAAACTTTGTCGTGAGCGATGTCCCAGCAGACCATCAGCCCGATTCGGCCTAATGCCGTTTCGGCGATGAGCGGCCCACGCCCGGCCTCAAAGTAGCAGTGCTCCCACAGAAACGGGTATTGCTTGCGGTAGCGATGAATTTTGCCGCCCGGCTCGGCCAGCATGAACACGTTATAGACTTCCGAGTTATAGACTTCCGAAGTCTCCAAGACTTCGGAAGTCTGCTCACGCAACAACAGCGTCCCGGCGATGATGATATTGAGTTCGGCGCTCAGTGAAGTGAGCCAGCGCAGAGTCGGCCCATCGCCACTCTCCGCGGCGGCAGGCAGGCGTTTGTTGTAGACATAGCCGGTGTTGAACAGTTCGGGCAGGACGACGACGTGCGCGCCTTGCGACGCGGCCTGGCGAATCAGGCGCTCGGCGGTTTGCAGATTGCGGTTGAGGTCAAACGGGGTGGCGAAGAATTGAATGGCGGCGGCGCGCATGAGGGCGATTGTACGCCAGATTTGCTGGACAACGAATACACTTTACAAACGAATGCAGGAGGCGGACATTCGTTTACGCGAAGCGGTTGCCCATTCGTTGACCGAGAGCCTCACGGCGTTCTCACAACCTTCTGCGCTTTCTCACTCGGCGAAGCCTGATTCTGGTATGACGACCTCGGCGCAGTATCCATCGAAACCCCCGCCTGGTTCGCCTTCTGTAACGCTCTTTGCAACTGCCACAAAATAAACCGCACTCGTAAAGCCATTGCTGTAGCAATATTCCACAGCACACGCGAGCCGAGAGTCGAATCGTCTTCGCACAAAGCCAGCAACCGCTCACGTTCCAGCAGAAGCATGGTCGCGCCCTGCGGCCCGGCGCGCAAGTCGGCGCTTCTCATGCCGCCGTCCAGCATCGCCAGCTCGCCGGTGATCTGGCCGGGAGTCAGGCTGGCAACGTGTTTCAGGTTCTTCGGCGCTTGCCCCGGATTCTCCGGGTCGCTCCACACTTCCACTGTTCCATCCTGAACGATGTACATGGCGTTGCCGCCATCTTTGATGCTCACGATGGTGTCGCCGGCGCGGTACATCTTCTGCTGGCACTGCGCCGCCAGCCGGGTGCGCTGGGGCTGGTTCAAGTTGTTGCCCACATCCGAGTGGGCCAAAAACTGCGCCACTTCGTTGATAACCTTCAGGCTGTTGTCGTCCACCTGCTTGTTGAGTTCACTGCTCATGAGGGGCAAACCGAGGAAGGCCGCCACCAGGCGGCGGGTGGCATCGGGAGTCTCAAAGTGCGGCCAGTGGCCGGCTTTGGGAATGATGCGCAAATCGGCGTTGGGCCACTCGTCGGCGATCACGCTGGCGTCGCGCAGCGGCACGGTGTTGTCCTCCGCGCCCCAGATCACCAGCGCCGGCGGCTCCACCTTGCCAATCTTGCCAACCAGATTGTTGGCCCGCATCGCGCCAAAACATTCGGCCCGCACCCGGCCCTGGCCGGGGCGGCGGGCGTCGGCCCGCAAACGCATGTAATCCTGCTGGGTGATTCCGGTGCGTTCAGAAAAGGAGGCCGGACGCATCAACTGATCGGTGATGCCCACCACTATTTTCTCGGTCGCCGACACGATGACACTGCCCAGCCCGAATCGCTCCATCAGCGTAATCGGCGAAACAAAAATGTTGATGTAGTTGGAGAGTTTGCCGCTGATGGTCGGGCACAGCATCACGATGCGCTCCACCAGCACCGGGTAGCGCATGGCCAGGGTGGCGCTGATCATGCCGCCCATCGAGTGGCCGATCAACACCACCGGCCCGTCGCTCACTTCCTCGATCAGCTTAGCCAACAGTTCGGCGTAATCAGGAATCGTGGCTCGCTTGGGCAAAGGCGGCGACTCGCCGTAACCCGGCAAGTCTACGGCGATGCACGAAAAGCGTTGAGCCAGCATCGGCATGAGCGGCGACATGGCGTACCACGAACTCGACCAGCCGTGAATCAACAGCGCCACCTGGCGGCCCGGCTTGCCCTCGTGCACGGCATGAATTTGCTGACCATTGATGTTGTGGATTGGCACGCCACTATTGTAGAAACGTTTGGCGTAAGGCTGGCTTGCAATTAACTCGCAGATGTGGCGCAAAGTGAGGTTAAGATACAATCTGCCGGACACAGGTACTGCTGATGATGACCCACTTTGAGACGCTTACCGAAATCAACATTGACGACATGTTTGACTCTGTCGGTCTGGCCGACAGGCTCCGGGGCAACCGCCTCTTGCGGGGGGCGGTTTGGTTGCCGGCCCGAGGCTTTGCCCGCCTCATCACTACTTTTGATAAAGTGGTAAGCGAGAAGAGCCTGGTCGGCGGCTCGGAGTGGTTGCTCAAGCGCGTGGCGCGAAGGCTCGAAGCCGCCGGGCGCGAGAACGTGCCGCCGACCGGCCCGGCCCTCATCCTCTCCAACCACCCCGGCATGGCCGACACCATCTCCCTCTTCGCCAGCCTGCCCCGCGCCGACCTGCGCGTCATCGCCAACGACCGGCCTTTCCTGCAAGCCCTGCCCAACGTCAGCCGCCAGATGATTTACGTGCCAACCGCCGAGAGCGCCGACAAGATGCCCGTCATCCGCGCCGCCGTGACTCACCTGCGGCAGGGCGGGGCGGTGCTCACCTTCCCGGCGGGCGAGATCGAACCTGATCCTGCCGTCGCGCCGGGCGCGGTTGAGTCTTTGCAAAAGTGGTCGGAGAGCATTGCCCTGTTCGCCCGTCTCGCCCCGCAGACTCGAATCATTCCGGCCATCGTCAGCGGCGTGGTCTCGGCGGCGGCCCAACACCACCCGCTCACCCGCCTGCGCCGAACGCCCCGTGGCCGCGAGCGCATGGCCGCCATGTTGCAGATCATGGTTCCGGCTTACCAAAGTGTAGTTGCCCGCG
Organism: Chloroflexota bacterium; assembly: GCA_016197225.1. Classification (NCBI taxonomy): domain Bacteria; kingdom Bacillati; phylum Chloroflexota; species Chloroflexota bacterium. The sequence continues at coordinate 55,769 of JACPWC010000056.1, read as the reverse complement.
TGGCTTTTGGCCCGCCCCTCCTCGCCGCCGATTTGGTTGCCGCCAACCCAAACGCCTCTGCCATCACTCGCGCCGTCACCACCGAAGCGCAAAAGCTGATCGAGTCGCCGCCAATCTCGTGGGAAACCTTGCTTGTCGGCGACCGGTGAAGTAGGGACGGTCACGTATAAATGGCGAATCAGAATTGACGCAAAAAATTTCGGATGCTTTCCGCGCTTTGTTCCCACGTCGGATGAGCGCGATAACGCTCCAACGCCAACAGGCCCATGACGACCAACCGCTCACGGTCGCGCATCAAGGTTTGAATGTGACCGGCCAGCACTTCAACGTCACCCGGCGCGATCAAAAACCCGTTCTCGCCGTGTGTGATGATTTCGCCTGCCGCGCCCGCCATCGTCGCAATCGCCGGCAGGCCAAACGCCATCCCCTCAAGATACACAATGCCAAAGCCTTCGTAGGATGATGGCACGACCAGCACCTGACTGCGGGCAAATTCACTCGCTAATTCAGCCTCGCCGAGCGAACCGCGCAAAATGACGTTGTCCGAAAGCCCGTCGCGCTCGATCTGGCGGCGAATGGCTTGGGCGTAATGGGTGTCGGCGGTGAGACTGCCGATAACGGCTACAGACACTTGGTGTCTGTAGCCGTCTAGTCGGGCAACCGCCGCCAACAACGTGTGCAGGCCTTTGCGCGGAATCACGTTGCCGACGAACACCAGCCTCAGCGGCCCCGGCTGGCAGGCGCGGGCGCGAATGTCGTCGGCGGTGAGGGTGGGATGGATGTGGTTGGCGGCAGGGTAAGCGACTAAAGACCTCACAGGTCTTGAGAGACCTGTGAGGTCTGGCCGGAGGTCTTCAACTGCTCCCTGCGTCGTCCGACTATTGAAGATGAAACCGTCTACGTTGGCAAGATAGCGGCTTTCGATCTGGCGATAGAAAACGTTCTGCCAGGCCGGGCGCGCCTCGGACGAGCGCAAATGATGAACGATGGAAATGAGGGGATAGCGCCCGCGCAAGCGCCGGTTGAGCCGGAACAGCGACGGATGATTCAACTCGTCCTGCAACAGCAGGTCGAAGTTACCATTTTGCAGACGGGCAATGAGCGATGAGGAAAAGTTGTCAGTCAGATGCCGGGCATAATTTCGCCAGGGGAGAGAGATGATCTCGACCTCGTCGCCTGCCCGCCGCAAATACTCGACCAGCATCCGGTCGTAGAGGTAGCCGCCGGAGATGGTGTCGAGCGAGCCGTAGATGACGAGACCGAGGCGCATATTTGCCAGTAGGCAGTAAACAGTAAACAGTAATCAGTAAACAGTGTTCGCTTTTGACTGCCTACTGCCGTCTGCCTACTGCCCTCTGCTTACTGTTGACTGCTAACTTGCAAGCCGCCCAGGCAATCTCGTTTTCCCACACCTTCACCGTCACCGCTGTCAGCGTCTCGGCTTTGATGCGGGCCGCCAGCGTTTGGCACAGGATGCGCGAGAAGTGTTCGACGCTGGGGTTGAGGCCGCTGAACTCCGGCAGGTCGTTGAGAGTCTGGTCGCGGTAGTAAGCCACGAGCGAGTTCAGGTGCTTCTCGATGTCCACAATGTCAACCAGGTAGCCGTGTTGGTCAAGCCCGTCGCCTTCGAGTTGGAGTTCAATGACGTAGTGATGCGAGTGCCTCTGGTTCTCCGGCCCCCAGTCGCCGCCGACAAGGTAGTGTTGGGCGACGAAGTCACGCTTGACTGCAACTGTATACATGAAGTTCCCCTCTTTGGGTCAACGGATTGAACGTATTCAACGGATGATTATAAAAATTCGTTCAATCTGTTCAATCCGTTGACCCTATTGATAGCTCAAAATGACCTGGATGCAAGTGTCGGGATGCTGGTCAATCAATTCGTAGGCTTTGGCCGCCTCGTCGAATGGGAAGCGGTGGGTGATGAGATGAGCCGGTTTCACCTCGCGCAACATTTGCCAGGCCACCTCCAGCCGCCGGGCTTTCGTCCAGCGGCCCGACAGTTCTGGCGCAAGGGTGCTGACCTGACTGCTTATCAACCGGATTCGACTACGATGAAAGCGCCCGCCTAGATTCAAGTCGGCGCGTTTTTGGCCGTACCACGAGCCGATGATGACTCGCCCATCGAAACCGGTGGCGGCTATGGCCTGATCGAGCGCGGCGGGCGAGCCGGAGAGTTCGTAAGTGAGATCGGTTTGCAGGTCAACCGGCTTTGAAGGATCAAGGCTGGCATGAGCGCCGAGCCTGCGCGACGTTTCGCGGCGAAGTGAGTAGTGATCAAACGTGGTCAGGCTGTTAAGAGGGATGCGGGCTAGCAGGGCCGTGGTTAGTAAGCCGACGATGCCTTGCCCAAACACGGCAACGTGTTCGCCAACCAGCGGCGCGCCGTCGTGCAAAAAATTGACCGCCGTTTCCATGTTCGGCAGGAAGAGAGCGGTGTCGGGGTCAACCTCGGCGGGCACGGGGAGCAGGTTGGCGACGTTGGCGACGAAATGCGACTCGTGCGGGTTGAAGGCGAAGACGAGCCGGTTGAGCCACGATGCATCCACGTTCGAGCCAAGCTGACTCACGCGGCCAACGGCGGCGTAACCGTATTTCAACGGGAAGCCGAACGAGCCGGGGAGGGCGCTGATGGTTTCATCAACGGCCAACTCTGTCGGCGCTTGCCCGCGATAGACGAGCATCTCAGTGCCGGGGCTAATAGCGGAAGCAATGCACTCCACCCAAACTTCCCCGGCGAGCGGCGGCCTCACCGTTTCCTCGCGCACTTCCACGCGATGCGGGGCGGTGAAAAAAAGAGAGCGCCCCATCAAACAGTGTCGGCTTCCACAATCAAATCTGCGCCGAGCGTTCGATACGTCACGTTGCGTAGCGCCAGATCACATGGGGCGCTCACGGCTCGCAATCCGCCGACGAAGCGCGGGGCGATGGTGATGATGACACGATCCACCAACCGCGCTGAGAGAAAGCTGGTGATGACGCCACTGCCGCCTTCGACCATGAGGCTTTTGATTCCGGTTTGGGACAGCCACGCCAGCAGGGCCGGAAGTTGGACGTGGCCGCCGTCACTGGTGGGGAAGCGAATCACTTTTGCGCCGGCCAACTCGAGTGCGGCCTGAAGTTGCGCGTCGGCGTGATCGGCGGCGGCGATGATGGGCGGCTTGGGATGGTTCAGCAGATTTGCGTTGAGCGGAAAGCGCAAGTGGCTGTCGAGCACGACGGGCTGAGGCTGGGGGCCGGAAGCGAGTCGAACATTGAGGCGCGGGTTGTCGGCCAGTACCGTGCCAATGCCGACGAGGATGGCGTCGTGACTAGCGCGAAGTTCATGCGTCAGCTTCATCGCTTCCGGGCCGCTGAGGGTGAGCGGCTGGCCGGGCGCGGCGGCGATGCTTCCATCCACGCTTTGGGCGTAGCTGAGGGTGATGAGGGGGCGGATCATTGTTGCCCCCGGCCAGACCTCACAGGTCCGCTTCGCGAAGACCTGTGAGGTCGGGCCGGGCTTTAGCCCAACGTCAGCAAGTGGCGCATCCGCTCCACTTTGGTGCGCAGGTAGTAGGCGTTGTCGGGGTTGACATCAGCCGGGATTGGCACGCGACTGGTGAGCTGGACGCCAAGCTGTTGCAGGCTTTCCATTTTGTGCGGGTTGTTGGTGAGAAGGCGAATGGAGCGGATGTTGAGGTCTTTGAGAATGAGGGCGGCAATGCCATAGTCGCGCTCGTCGGCCTGGTGGCCGAGGGCGAGATTGGCTTCGACCGTGTCGTAGCCCTGATCCTGCAAGTTGTAGGCATGGAGTTTGTTGAGCAGGCCGATGCCGCGCCCCTCTTGCCGCAGGTAGAGGATGAGGCCGCGCCCGGCGTCGGCGATGAGACGCATGGCACGGTGAAGTTGTTCGCCGCAGTCGCAACGGCGCGAGCCGAGCACGTCGCCGGTGAAGCATTCGGAATGCACGCGCACGAGGAGATCGTCGGCGTCGCGTGCGTCACCGTAAGAGAGGGCAAGGTGTTCTTTGTCGTCGTGGCTGCTCAGGTAAAGGGCGAGTTCAAACTCGCCCTCGTCAGTCGGAATTCGGGCGGAGACCATCCGCGTGACGATGAGTGGCGTTAGCATGGTGGATGGCGCGCCTCAGTTTTCTTTGTGGAGCCAGAGGGCGACGATGAGCAGGACTTCGATGGCTTTGTCGGCCAGCCCAATCGGATTGGAGAAGCTTTTCGCGCCGTTGACGGCAAAATAGGCGACGATGGTGAGGGCGGCGTAACCCATGAAAGCGTACCACAGGGGTTTCTCGCGCCCTTTGAGGAACGGCAGGTTCACCCACTTGAAGAAGGCGACCAGGAGGGCGATGTAACCGATGAAGTTGGCAATGAAGGCCGGTTGTGGCACAAACTTGCCCGCGTTAAAATTGAGGTAGAGGTGAATAGCGGCGGTGGCGAGGGTGAGAACAACAATAACGTTGCGAAGCGTGGGTCGGCTCATAGACATTCTCCTCCTGAGAGAATAAGACAATTTCAATCAATATTAGTCGCGATTGGTGACAGTTACAAGTTAGGAATAGATAAGAACACTCAAAGCGCCATCGCCTTCCCGGCCAGCCAGGCGGTCGTCCACGCGCTCTGAAAGTTGAAGCCGCCCGTCACGCCGTCAATGTCCAACACTTCGCCGGCGAAGTACAGCCCCGGGCAGAGGCGGCTTTCCATCGTCTTGAAGTTGACTTCGCCCAGATTGACGCCGCCACACGTCACGAACTCTTCTTTAAATGTGCTTTTGCCGGTGATTTGATACGATCCACGCCGCAGTTGATCGATCAGCGCGCCGGTGGCTTGCTTCGACAACCCGGCCCATCGAAGATTGGCCGCCACCCCGGCGGCGGCGGCCAACCGCTCCCAGAGCCGGGCCGGCAGAGGAAACGGTGAGTGGTTGACGACGAGCCGTTTGGGATGTTCGGCCCTGGTCGCCGTCAATTTTTCCAGAAGTTCGCTCTCGTCGAAATCCGGTAGCCAGTTAATCTTGAGTTCGGCGTTGTAGCCGCAGTCGTGCAACAGCCTTGCGCCCCAGGCCGAGAGTTTGAGCACCGCCGGGCCGCTGAGGCCCCAGTGGGTGATCAGAGTCGGCCCGGTCTGAGTCAGCGGGCCAAGCGTCAATTGAGCTTGGGCCACCGCAACGCCCGCCAGCCCGGCGAGGCGCACATCTTCGATGTTGAAGGTGAACAGGGAGGGCACGAGCGGGGCAAGGGTGTGCCCCAGGCTCGCCGCCCACGCCTGGCCGTGGCGGTTATTGCCGGTCGCCAACAACAGACGGTCGGCGCGTAAGCTCTCGCCGTTCTTCAGGCGGAGCAGGAACCCGGCGTTGCTGTGCGTGATCGTCTCGATGCTAACTTCGGTTTGAATCTCAACCCTGGCCTTTGCCGCCGAATTCATCAGGCAATCAATGATGGTTTGCGACTTGTCGCTGACGGGAAAGATGCGGCCATCGGCTTCGGTTTTGAGGCGCGCGCCGCGCGCGGCAAACCAGTCAATGGTGTCTTGCGGCTGGAAGCGGGTGAGGGGGCCGCGCAGAGCCGCGCCACCGCGAGGGTAGTTTTGAATCAGGGCTACCGGGTCGAAGCAGGCGTGGGTGACGTTGCACCGTCCGCCGCCGGAGATGCGGACTTTGGCCAGCAGGTGTTTGCTTTTTTCGAGCAGGAGGATGCGGTGGTGAAGGTCGGCTTCGGCGGCGGTGATGGCGGCAAAGAAACCGGCGGCCCCACCGCCGACGATGACGATTTGAAGTGGAAGAGGCACGCCTAGAGTTTACCGCAATTGTGGCTTCTGCCTCGTCAAATGCCAGTTTTACCTGCCAGCCGGGTTTAGGTTTTCGGCTCTCCCGTTTTTCGATTCGGTCGTCCGAGGCAAGGTAAAGTGAATATTACTCGTGGCGCGTGGCGCCTGAAAGTTGCACCGCCTTTTTTCTTGTGGTATAGTCACCGCCGTCATGACCTTCGCTGAGAGGACATTCTATGGCCAACCCCACTGGTAAATCGCGCACCGAGCAAATGGTCTCCCGCCTTCGTGAAATGCAAATCAGCACGCCGGATATTGAAGCCTCGGCTATGGTCAGCGTGGACGGTTTGACCATGGCTTCAGCCCTGCCGCCGGGCATCGAAGAAGATCGCGTCGCCGCCATGTCTGCCGCCATGCTCTCGCTGGGCGAACGCATCTCAACCGAGCTTGGCCGCAAAGCACTGGAGCAGGTTTACATTCACGGCGACAAAGGCCATGTCTTCGTCCTCTCGGTTGGTGAAGAAGCTGTGCTTACCGTACTATGCCGCGAACAAGCCAGATTAGGTATGGTGTTGCTCGACATGAGGCGCGCCGCCGAAGACCTGGCCAAGCTCGTATGACGTTTCTCTTGGACACGTGAGCTTTCTTGATGGGGAGAGCGGCTGAAGAAGCCCTCTCCCCATCTCTTTTATATGAGATCAAAATATGCGTAAGTGGATTCTGTGCTTTGCTTTGTTATTGACTGCCTGCGGACTCGGCTCTGACCCGACTCCCTATCTGGTCACCCTGACTCCCGCGCCCACTCAGAGGGTGGCCGTCACTGTTGGGGCAACCGACACTATTGTTGCGCCCACAGCCACCCCCGCGCCGACCACAGCCCCCACCCAAATTCCAGACACGCAAGCCCCGGCCCCGCCCACACCCGTGCCGCCCACGCCGGAGCCAACCCAAGACCCCTGGCCGCCTGAACTGGCCGCGCCCGGCAATAGCAAAATGGGCATTCATGTCCTGTTCAGCGACGATTCGCGCATCATGGAATTTATCCGCCGGGTCAAACCGCGCGTCGTCAAAGCCGTAGATAATCACGGCTGGCTGGCTGAAGTCAAACAAATCTCTCCGCAGACGATCACCATTGGCCGTTACTCCAACGTCCCCAACCGCGACGTTCTCGACGGCAAAGACCCGTCGCAATATCCCAACCCCGCCGACTTTGCTCGCGATTTCATCAACCTCTATCTTGGCGAATATCTCTCCAACCCCGGCGTGGATTACTGGGAAGGCTGGAACGAGTTCCCGCCCAGCACGCCAGACCAGTGGAAATGGTACGCCGCCTTTGAAGCCGAGCGCGCTTGCCAAATGCAGGCGCTCGGCCTCAAGGCCGCCATCGGCGGCTTCAGCGCCGGCAAACCCGAATACCCCGACATCGCCTACTTCATCCCGGCCATCGAGGCTGTTCAACGCTGTGGCGGCATTCTCACCCTGCACGAGTATTCGTCGCCGGTGATGCAATATGGAGTGGACGGCGGCATCCCTAACGCCATTCATGTGGAGGACGCCGGGGCGCTCACGCTGCGCTATCGTTACTGGTACGAAGGCTATCTCAAACCGCGTGGCCTGGTCGTTCCGCTGGTCATCTCTGAAGCCGGAATTGATGGCGGAGCGGGCGCGGGTTGCCCGCTTAGCCAGGGCGGCCACGGCTGGTACTCGTGTATCGGCGACTGGCAGGCGATGGATCAATACCGGGACATGGCCGCCTGGCAAATCTATATGAGCCAGTTGAGCTGGTACGACTCGGAACTGCGGCAGGATGACTATGTGCTCGGCTTCACCGTCTTCACCGCCGGCACCTCCAACAACCCCGACTGGCGGACGTTCGACATCAACGACATGCTGGTGCCGATGGCGGTTTATATGGCCGGTCAGTGAAACGTAACCCGCAGGAGGCCATGCCAAGTCAAACGACAAACGTCAATTGCTTCTGTCGTTTGACGTTTGTCGTTTCTTGGAATTAGGAGGATAGAGTATGACCAAATACATCTTCGTCACCGGCGGCGTGGTCAGTTCGGTGGGCAAAGGGGTGGCCGCCGCGGCTGTGGGCCGCATGCTCAGAGAACGCGGCCTCAACGTTTCCATTCAGAAGCTCGATCCTTACATCAATGTTGACCCCGGCACGATGTCGCCTTACCAGCACGGCGAAGTGTTCGTCACCGAAGACGGCGCTGAAACTGATCTCGACCTGGGCCACTACGAACGCTTCATTGACATCAACCTGCGCAAAGTGTGCAACGTCACCACCGGCCAGGTATATGCCGAAGTGATCGCCGCCGAGCGCCGGGGCGACTATCTGGGCGGCACGATCCAGGTCATCCCCCACATCACCAACGAAATCAAACGGCGCATCGGTCTGGTGTCCAAAGCGACGGGCGCAGAGATCGTCATTGTCGAAGTCGGCGGCACGGTGGGCGACATTGAGAGCCTGCCGTTTCTGGAGTCCATCCGCCAACTGCGCTCCGACCTGGGCCGCGAGAACACAATGTACGTTCACGTCACGCTCCTGCCGCACATCGGCGCGACGAATGAACTCAAGACCAAGCCCACCCAGCACTCGGTGCGCGAATTGCGCGGCATCGGCATCAACCCGGACGTGATCATTGCCCGCTCCGATTATCCGGTGACGAACGACATGCGGGCCAAGATCGCCCTCTTCTGCGATGTGCCGGAGCGAGCCGTGATTCCGCTGGTGACGACGCCCGTGCCTTACGAAGTGCCGCTCACCCTTGAGACGCACGGCCTGGGCGAGTACATTGTGAACCGCCTCAGCCTGCAAACCCTGCACCCGCCCGACTGGACGGCGTGGAAGGCCATGATCGAAGAAGTCCGCCGCCCGAAGAAGCCGGTTCGGGTGGCCGTCGTCGGCAAATACGTGGAGCTACAGGATGCTTACATGAGCGTCCGCGAAGCGCTGAACCACGCCGCGCTGGCTAACAATCGCGAAGTGCAGATCGAATGGTTGCACTCGTCGGATTTGGAAAAGGACAAGGGCTGGGACTTGTTGTCGAGCGTGGACGGCATTGTGGTGCCGGGCGGTTTCGGCGAGCGCGGCATTGAGGGCAAAATTTTGGCCGCCAACTGGGCGCGCGAAAAGAAAGTGCCCTACCTGGGCCTGTGCCTGGGGATGCAGGTGATGTGTATTGAGTTTGCCCGTTATGTGCTTGGGGACGAAGATGCCAACTCCACCGAATTTGACTCTTCTACGGCGCACGCCATCATTGACTTGATGGCCGACCAGCGCGACATCACCGACATGGGCGGCACGATGCGGTTGGGCATCTATCCGTGCAAGCTGGTTCCGGGCACCAAGGCCGCCGCCGCTTATGGCGATGTCGAGCAAATTTCGTACGAGCGCCACCGCCACCGATTTGAGTTTAACAACTCCTATCGTCAACCGTTGGTTGAGAAGGGGTTGGTGTTCTCCGGCCTCTCACCCGACAGCCGCCTGGTCGAGATCAGCGAAGTGGCCGACCACCCCTTCATGGTCGGCAGTCAATTCCACCCCGAGTTCACCTCGCGGCCCAACCGTCCGAACCCGCTTTTCAAAGCCTTCATCACCGCCACCGCCGAGTTTGCCAACCAGCGCGAAGCGACCATCAAGAAGACTCGCCGGGCCGAAGCGCTTGGCTCGTGATTACCCGGCTAAAAAATTAGAACGCAGATTTACGCAGATGTTTTTTTGAAAACAATCAGCGGAGATCAGCGTTTTATCCGCATTCATCTGCGTTCCGTTAAATACCTGAACAGCTACGATAATTCGCGGCTGAAGTTTAGTTCCGACAAGGCACACCAATGGACATCCCAACCTTCCCCGACATCCTCGCCGCTCATAACCGCATTCAGCGCTACTTGCCGCGCACGCCACTGCACAGCTATCCCGCCGTCAACGCTCTCATCGGAACTGAGGTCTACATCAAGCACGAAAACTACCAGCCGGTGGGCGCGTTCAAAGTGAGAGGCGGCGTCAATTTGATGTCACAACTCAGCCCCGAGGAAAAAGCGCGGGGCGTGATCTGCTCGTCCACCGGCAATCATGGTCAGTCCATTGCCTTTGCCGCGCAACTGTTTGGAGTGGCGGCCCGCATCGTCGTGCCTGAAGGCGCGAACCCCGGCAAAGTGGCCGCCATGCGCGGCATGGGGGCCGAAGTGATTTTTCACGGCGCAAAGTTCGACGACGCGCGCGAGCATTGCGCAATGCTGGCGCAGAAGCACGGCTATCGTTACATTCATTCCGGGGACGAGCCGCTGTTGATCGCCGGCGTGGCGACCGAGGCGCTGGAGATGCTGGAAGACCAACCGGGCCTCGAGGCGATCATTGTCCCCGTCGGTGGCGGGAGCGGGGCCGCCGGTTCGTGCCTGGCGGCCCATGCCATCAACCGGAACATCCGCGTCATCGGTGTGCAGTCCGAACTTGCGCCCGCCGCCTACCACTCGTGGCGCGAGCGCCGCATGGCGACCGCCGAGAACAAAACCTTTGCCGAAGGCCTGGCGACCGCCGTTGGTTTTGAACTGCCTCAGCGAATTCTATGGCAGGAACTCAACGACTTTGTGCTGTTACGCGACGAGGAGATTCGGCAGGGGATGGTCTGGATGATTGAACACGCCCACACCCTGGCTGAAGCAGCCGGGGCCGCGCCGCTGGCCGCCGCTTACCACTTGCGCGAAGAACTGGCCGGGAAGAAAGTGGGGCTGGTGTGTTCGGGCGGGAATACTTCGTTGGAGCATTTGAGGATGGCGCTGGTGGGGTGACTGGAAGGCGGGAAACGCGGAGAGTGAAAACACGACCTGCCCAAGCTCAACCAGGCCAGCCGTGTTCTTTTTTCGACGGCAGGACAGCACGGATTTTCGGAATGGACGGATCGGTATCCGATAATTCTGGCAATCCGTGCTCTTTTATGCGGCACTTCTCGGCAGTCGCGAAGCGGGGTGGCTGTGGGCAAACGGCTGGCGGGCGGGTTAGGGCGTGACCCGGCCACTATCTGCAAGGCGAAAACACGGCTTGCCTGAGTGTAGCTGGACAAGCCGTGCTCTTTTTATGGCGGCGCACTGACGAAGTTATTTGAACTCTTGCAAGTACCGCAAATCGGGCCGCCGGTTCGTGTTATAATCTCCCCGCTTCCACCGTGGGGCGCTTCCCGCAAGTTCGGAACGCCCCTTTTGTTTGCCTGAAATTTGGGGGCGAACTGCCCGGTGGAAACAGTTTTAGAATCGCGTAGAACTCAAGGCATCCTGCTGGCGGGGCTGTCAGCCGGGCTTGCCTTGAAGTAAATTATTAGCACAAAGGAGATTTGAACAATGGAAGCAAAACTGACGGCTGAGCACCGAACGACCGTCCGCAAAGGGCTTGGCCCGCTCCGCCGGGGCGGCCTCATGCCGGCGGTGTTGTATGGAGCCGACAAGAAACCGGTGGCCCTGCAACTCAACAGCCGCGAGGCCGGCAAAACCCTCAACCGCCTGGTCGGCACGGTGCTGATTGACTTGACGGTGAACGGCCAGCCGCACAAGACTCTGGTGCGCGAGATTCAGCGCAACTTTGTCACCGACGAAATTCTGCACGTGGACTTCTACGAAGTGGACATGAACCGGACGATGCGCGTCTCGATCCCGGTTCGCCTGGTGGGGGCCGCCCCGGCCGTGGTGACTCTGGGTGGCATCCTGGTGCGCGGTCTGGCCGAGATCGAAATTGAATGTTTGCCGGGCGATCTAATGAACGAAGTGAGCGTTGACCTGGGCGTGCTCAAAGAGATCAACAACTCCATCCACGTCAGCGACCTGGTTCTGCCGAGCACGATCAAGGTGCTGACGCACGCCGACGAGCAAGTGGCCCGCGTCACCTACGCTTCACAGGAAGAACTGACCACCGAGAAGCCCGAGACTGCCGCCGAAGTGGAAGTGGTGGAGAAGGGCAAGAAGGAAGAAGAAGGCGAAGAGGAGGAATAAAATGCGCCGTCAAAAAGTTAGCCTCATCGGCGTTGGCAACGTGGGCGCTTCGTGCGCCCTGTGGCTGGCCAAGCGCGGCATCTGCGATCTGGTGCTGGTGGACATTCCGCAAGCCAAGACCATGCCGGTTGGTAAAGGCCTCGACCTCCTCCAGACCGGCCCGATCGAGCATTACAACGCCCGCATTCGCGGCAACGCCGACGGCTCTTACGAGGGCACCGAGAACTCGGACGTGGTCATCATTACCGGCGGCCTCCCCAGAAAACCGGGGATGAGCCGCGAAGACCTGGTCGGGGCGAATCAAGCCGTCATCACTGACGTGCTGGATAAAGCCCTGGCGCTTTCGCCGGAGGCGGTCTACATCGTGGTCACCAACCCGCTTGACACGATGACCTACCTGGCTCACAAACATTCCAAACTCCCCCGCAACCGCATCATCGGCCAGGCCGGAATTTTGGACTCGGCTCGCATGGCGGCCTTTGTGGCGCAAGAGTTGGATGTTTCCGTTGAGAATGTGCAGACGGTGGTGCTGGGCGGGCACGGCGACGAGATGGTTCCGCTCACCCGTTACTCCACCGTGTTTGGCCGCCCAATCACCGAGTGGCTGTCCCCCGAAAAGCTCAACGCCATCGTCGAGCGCACGCGCAAAGGCGGCGGCGAGATTGTGAACCTGCTTGGCACTTCGGCCTACTACGCGCCCGGCGCGGCCCTGGCCAAAATTGCCGAGGCGGTTCTGCTCGACTCCAAACTCATCGCCTCCTGCTCGGCCCTGCTGACGGGCGAATACGGTCTGAACGACATCTGCTTCGGCGTGCCGGTCAAGCTGGGCGCGAACGGCATCGAGCAGATCATCGAGTACAAACTCACGGACGACGAAAAAGCCATGGCCGACAGATCGGTCAAGATCATCCGCGAGACGATGGGCGCGTTGAAGTTCTAGTGAAGTGTGGGGGCGTGGAGCATGAGGCGAACGCTCCACGCCCCACATTCCACGCTCCACGAGGTTCACATGATTCACAGCAAACACGGCATTGGCAACATCGGCCTTACCGGCCTCAAACAAACGTGGAACCCCTCGGCGGCGGCCACCATCGAAATGGCCGTGCATCGTAGCGAAGGCCGGTTGACCACCGGCGGGGCGTTTCTGGCCGTCACCTCTCCCTTCACCGGGCGCTCGCCCAATGACAAATTCATCGTCAAAGAGCCGGGTAGCGAGGGCAAAGTCTGGTGGGGCAAGGTCAATCAGGCGCTGTCACAAGACAAGTACGAAGCCCTCGAAGCGGATGTCAAAGCCTACCTGAACACCAAAGAGCTTTTCGTCCGTGACCTGTACGCCTGTGCCAACCCGCGCCGCCGCCTCAACGTGCGGCTGATCTCCGAGAGCGCCTGGCACACCCTGTTTGCCTACAATCAATTCATCCGCCCTTATGCCTCTGACCTGGGCGACTTCGAACCAACCTTCACCATTCTGCACGCGCCGGAGTACCATCCTGATCCTGAGCGACACGGCACGCGCAAGCCGGCCTCCGGCCCCACCGCCGCCATCGTCCTCAACTTTGCCACGCGCACCGTCATCATCGCCGGCACGCGCTACGCGGGCGAGATCAAGAAATCCATCTTCACCGCCCTCAACTATCTTCTGCCGCTCGAAGGCGTGTTCCCCATGCACTGCTCGGCCAACGTCGGGCCGCAGGGCGACACGGCGCTCTTCTTCGGCCTCTCCGGCACCGGCAAGACCACCCTCTCGGCGGATCACCGCCGCGGCCTGATCGGCGACGACGAGCACGGCTGGGGCAACGCCGACGTGTTCAACTTTGAAGGCGGTTGCTACGCCAAAGTTATTCGTCTTTCGTCGGAAGCCGAGCCGGAGATTTACGCCACCCTGAGCATGTTTGGCACAGTGCTGGAAAACGTGGTGATGGACGACGAGACGCGCGCCCTCGACCTCAACAGCGAAGCCATCACCGAGAACACCCGCGCCGCCTACCCGATCCATTACATCCCGAACTACGTCGCCAGCGGAATCGGCAATCACCCCAGGAACGTCATCTTCCTCACCGCCGACGCCTTTGGCGTTTTGCCGCCGGTTTCCCGCCTCAGTGCCGAGCAGGCCATGTACTACTTCCTCTCCGGTTACACGGCCAAGCTGGCCGGAACCGAGCGCGGCGTGACCGAGCCGCAGGCCACCTTCTCCACCTGCTTCGGCGCGCCGTTCATGGTGCACCACCCGCACGTGTACGCCAACATGCTCAAGGAAAAGATCGCCCAACATCAATCGCAGGTCTGGCTGATCAACACCGGCTGGAGCGGCGGGCCGTACGGCGTTGGCTCGCGCATGAAAATCTCTTACACTCGGGCTATGGTCACCGCCATTCTGGATGGCCGCCTGCGCGACGTGCCCACCGAAACTGATCCTATCTTTGGCCTGCACATTCCCACCGCCTGCCCCGGTGTCCCGGCAGAGGTGCTCGTGCCGCGCAACACCTGGGCCGACAAGGATGCTTACGACGCGAAGGCCAAAGACCTGGCCCACAAGTTTGTCGAGAATTTCCAACAGTTTGTGGATAAGGTTGAGGCCGGGATTGCGGCCTCCGGGCCGCGTGGCTGACGAGAGCGGCCCGTAGGTTACGCCTCACTTCCCTTTTTCTGTTTCAAATACGCCAAATACAGCCGATACCAAAACGGTGAGTAGACTTTGTCGAACGCCCCCGGCGCGCGCGCGAGCTGGCCGCCAAAACCGCGCTTGAAACGATAGACACCCCACAGCCCGTCGTGGCGAGTCTCGAAATTGGCTTCGAGCGTCCCTTCGTCTTCGTCCGGCACGCCCCACAGGTCGTAACTGGTTGCGCCGCGCACCCTGGCCCAGTGCATGGCTTCCCACTGCAAAAGATAGGCCGGCATGCGGTTGCGCTCGGCGTCCGATGAGCAACCGTAGAAATACCACGCCCGCCCGCCGAGGACGAACAGCATCAGCCCGGCCAGCGGCTGGCTGTTGAACGAGGCCAGAAAAAGCTGGGCGCGGCCCGAGGGGTGAAACAGCTCGTAGGCCTTGCGATAGTAGTCGCCCGAATGCACGCCGAACTTGTCGCGCTCGCCCGTCACCTGCATCAACCGAATGAAGGCTTCAACATCGTCGGAGGTGGAGACGGCCACTTCCTTTTTGGCCGCCAGCCGGATGTTGTAGCGCGTCTTCTGTTTCATGGTCGCCAGGATCGCGTCTTCGTCGGGCCGCAAATCCACTACGAGCGTGCGGCGCGGCTGGATCAGGTGCGGGCTGGGTTGAAAGCCCAACTCGTCGAGACGGTTGACCGGCGCGTCGTCCGGCTCGATCTTCAAAAAGATCGCCCGTCCGGATCGGGCCACGTTGTCAATTGATTCAAACAGATAATTGACCAGCGAAGGGTTGCGCCAGTCCACCAGCGGGCCTTTGGGAATGTAGGCGATGGTGGCCAAGCCGAGGGGCAGTGGCCGAAACAGAATTTGCGCCCCGGCCACAAGCTGGCCGTTCTCGCGCACGTCTACCCGCGCCGCCGACCAGCCAAAGGCGCATTTGAGTTCGGCCCAGGCTGAGGTTTGTAATATGTGACCGTGTGGATGCGATTCGACGAAGGCGTCCCACGCCGAAGAAGTAATGGGAGAAGGCACGGGGGCATTATACCAACTGAGGTTGAGCGGCTTTCAATTGAGGGCACGTAGAGCGAGTTGTCAACTCGCTCTACAATTGAGGCGCTTCGTAATTTCGGTACGGCTCGATCAGCACTGCACTGCCGACGGGCGTGAGCACGACGTTGGTGGGCGTGTGCGGCACAAGATACTCGCATCGCTCCAGTGGCGTGGCAACCGCCGTTTGCAATTTGCATTGCCTGAAGAGTTCCAGCACCGGGCCGACGTGTTCAACGTCCATCCTGGCAAAGGCCTCGCCAAAAGCCGCCAGCCGGATGATGGGGCGGCCCTCACGCGCCGAGAGGCGATACAGCCGGGTGAAGGACGCGGCCAGCGCCAGATAAAAGACGATCTCGGTTCCGCCGTCGGCGGTTGCCTCCAGCCGTTGTGCTTTGCCCTTCCCGCTCTTGGCTTCGACGTGATAGCGCAGGTAGCGGCGATAATCGGCCAGGCCGGAGTCGGGTTGAGAGGTGAGGGTCTCGTGGAACTTGTCGAACGCAACTTTGTGATCAAGATAGAACCGGCTCTCGAACAACGAGCCTTCAACCTGTTCCGAACCGGTCACCAGGTCGTAAAACGCTTTGAACTCAGGCGCGGGTTCGCAGGTAAAGCGGTAAGTCTGGCCGTCGCGTGCCAGTTCGGCCAGGGCGTCGTTGATCTGCGTTAGGACCTGATCCGCCTGGGCAAAATGCTGGCGCAGTCCGCGCAGAACGTGATCGCGCAATTCTTCTTCGATGTCGCGCTCGGTGCTGTCAATCTGGGCCTGGTAGCGCGGCAAGTCGCTGGCCGTGAGTCGCTGATGCTCTTCAGCGTAGCGAGCCTCGGCGGGGTCGTTGGGTCGGGCCACAAACTGGAAGGTGAGGTTATAAATCGTGGCCGCCTCGGTCAGGCGCTGGCGGGCGTCCTTTGCCTTCGTTTCAAACTCCCGTTCTTTTTGCAGGGCGTTGCGGACGGCCTCGTTCGGCTCAAGCTTGAGAAACTGGGGCAGGGCCTCCTCGGCGGCAGTGACAACTTCTGCGAGTTGGGCGCGAGCGGCGGCGGCCTGCCCCTCAAGTTCGGCGTGGTCTTGTCGGGCGGCTTCCAGGTCGGCCTGCTGCGCTCTTAGTTCAAGTTCCTCCAGGGCCAGCTTGTGGCTGATCTCATCGCGAGTCTTGCTCTCGCGAGCCAGGTCGTCCCGCAAGCCTCTGGCTTTCTTCTCAAACTCGGCCACCGGAGTCAGGTCGAGTGTTCGCAGTTCGGCCTGCAAAGCGTCCGCCTGCTCGCGGGCCGGGCGCTCGTCCAGTGGCGCGCTCAACCGCGCCCTCAGCGCCGGAAGTTCACGGCGATGTTCGAGCGCCGCCAGCCGTGCTTCGGTTTCGGCCAACCGCTTTTCGAGTTCACTCAGTTTGCCGTTTGCCTCTTTCAACTCGCTCTCGCGCAACTCAATGTGCGAACCTTTGGCGCGACTGCCGATAAACCAGGGTTGATACTGCTCAGGCGACCAGTCGCGAATCAGCCAGTCGCTGTAAAACTTCACCTCGGGTGTGATCGCCCGGCGATGATCGCGCAGTTTCTCAACCGCGTCACAGGTGATGATGTCGCCCAGCATGGCGTTGACGTAGTCGCGCAAGTCGGGATACTCGGTCATCACCTGCTCGGCCAGCGAGCCGGGCTGGGCCGGGCGGGCGTCTTTGTCGGCGCTGGCAAAGTCCAGCAGGCCGGCCTCGGTCAGCCCAGCCTTGTTCAGGGCGCGCTGGGCGTCTTCGAGCCAGGTGAGCGAGACGATGGCCCCAAAGCGGCGCGGCCCCAGCGCCGCCTCCACCACGTTCTGCCACTTCGCATCCGGAATCTCCAATAGTTCACACAACAGCGGCGGCCTGCGGCCAATGATGGGCGCGACGATCTCTTGCAGTTTGAGGACGTAAGGCGGATATGGAATCTGATCGCGCTCCCGCAGGCCGGTTAGTTCCTGATTGAGCGACTCGACTCTGGAACGCAGGGCGCTGATCTGTTCGACGAGTTTGGCTCTTTGTTCGACGAGTTTGGTGGAAGCCGTCTCCAGTTGGGTGGCGGCCTCTTCCGTCGCCGCCGAAAGGGCCGGGGCCGGCGGACGTTCGGGAGCAGAGGCGGCCACACCGTCGCCCCAGGCCCGGAGCGCAGCGTCGTCATCCAGCTTGCCGAGCAGAGAGCGCAATGAGTCAGCCGTCTTCGTCAGGTCGCGGCGCAATGCCCCCCAGCGGGCGCGAAGGTCGTCGGCCTCACGCGAGGCGGCGGCCAGTCCCAGTTGCAGTTCCGAGCGCCGCCGCGCCTGACCGGCCTCGAAGAGCAGGCGCTCAACTTCGCGCAGTTTGGATTCGAGGTTGGCGATGGTAGTTTGCGAAGCCGTATATTGGTTATTGGTTATTTTGATTTGTTATTGCGTTTGAGCAATTTGCTCTTGAATCGACTCTGCTTGTTTGGCGGCGGCGCTCGCGCGGAGCAGGGCGGCCAGCAGGGTGTGCTGGTCGCGCTGGTCAGTCAGGCGGCGGGCTTCGGCCTGGTGCTCAAGCACGTTTTGCAGTCCGGCGATTCGTTTTTCAATGCGCTCAACTTCGGCTTGCAGAGGCCCCAGCCGCTCGCGGGCGCGGCGCAGTGGCGTGAGGTCGAGTGGGTGCTCGGCCAGCACCCAGGCGTTCACGAACTCGTCAATGTTGTGAATTGGCTCAAAGCGCAGGGCGCGCGGAAAAAGTTGGAAGAAGTCCTCGTCGAGGCCGCCCAACTGGTTGAGCAGTTCGGCCTGGTAATCCGTAGCGTGCTCAAAGGATTTTGCGCCGCGCCGGTTGCGGAGCAGGGCGCGTAGTTCGATGCGCGGCAGGGGCCGCCCGGTGGTGACGAAGACGCCGGGGTTGAGGGCTTCGGGCAGGATGAAAAAAGTTTGCTCCACCGGCCGGTGGCTTCCGGCCTCGACGCAAACGCCGAGCGTGAACGCGCCGCCGGCGCGTTTGTCGGCGAACTCGAGCACGGCGTAAGAGACGGTGTTGCCTGGCCTGAGCCATTGACTCTCGTTGAGGCGGCCACGGGCGTAGGCGTCAACGTCGTAGGTGAAGCCGCCACGCGGGTGGCGGCCAAACCGTAGCCGGGCCGGGTCGGCCACCAGCGCCAGTTGGATCGCATCCAGCGCCGCGAGTCCGTCCTGGTCTTGCCCGGCCAGGTAGAAGCTCTCGTCAACCTCAATCACTTGAGCATTGAAGCGGAGCCAGTTGTGGAGGAAGAGGCGGGTAAGAGAGAGCATGAGTAGTTCTAAGGTTTGGTCATCCACAGATTACGCAGATTTTCGCAGATGAGTTGAACAAATCTGTGGTAATCGGCGAAAATCTGCGGATGAATTCTCTGGCACGCCCTAAGTCTGGCGTTCGCCAAGTTGCTGGGCCAGGGCGGCGATCTCTTCGGCAGGCACGACGATTTCGAGCGTGGGCAGGAGTTCGATCTGTTGCTCCGAATTTCCCGTTCGCAGAACCTCGCCGCCGGCTGGCCGGATGAGCTTAAGACTGTGCAGAGTCGGCAGGGCGTCGTAAAGGCTCGCGGATTCAGTCTCGCCCCGATCGGGAAAGAGCTTGGCCCAGCGCGCCACAATGTCGTCAATAGTGACGACCGGGTAGCGAGTGAGCAATCCCTCTTTCTTTTCGCTCTTCTCCGCGTACATCAGCCGCAAGAACAACAGCCAGAAGGTTGTGTTTGGGTCGAGCCGGCGGCGGCGCGCGCCTTTACCGTGAACAAGTTGGAAAGCGTGGAGTTGCTCGTGGTGGCGCAACTCCCAGCCGCCCACGCGCAGGTAGTCGGCCACCAGCTCCTGCCTCCGGGCGATGAAGTTGTAGGCGCGCCGGTCGGCCTCCTCTTCCTGCCAGATGAAACCTTCGTCCATCAGCCGTTGAATGGCTTCGGCAAAGGTTGCCTGGTCGAGCGCCGAAAGCAGATCATAATTCTGAGCGAATTGGCTCAGGCTCATTGGGTGTTTCTCCTTTTACTAAAAAGTCGCGGAAGCCGACGCCGCCCGCTTCGACCCAGGTGAACTCTTCCAGTTCTTCGACGTGATAACCAAGCGAGCCGTCGCCGTAAGCGCGCAGGAAAATGAGGAGCGGCAGAGTTTGCCCTGCGACTGAAAGGAGTCCCGAAGGGTCGGCAGAACCGCTGAGGACGATGTCGGCGGCGCGGATTTCGGATCGGTCGCGCAAAATGCTTTGCGCCAAACGCCTGACACGCTCGCGGCTCACAGGCCGATTGAGTTGGCGGGCCGTTTCGCGCTGGGCGGCTTTGGCGGCGCTAGTGGAAGGCGAGGGAATGGAAACAGAGTCGGGAATAAAAGGAAATGGGGGAAAAGAAGGAAAAGCGAGCGGCTCGGAGTCGAACACTTCCAAGTGATATAGATTGATGAGCGAATCGGTTAGACCCGAAGGGTCTGATGAGAGGAAATTCAGAATTCTAATTAGTTGGGCGCTGGCGGGTTGCGCTTCCGTTTTGGCCGACTCGGCCAGCGCGCGCTGGCGGGACTCGATCTCATTTAACAGGCGATCAATGGCCTGAAAGTCGCCCTCAATCGGGGCGGCGGCCTCGCCGTGTTTGGCGGTGGTGTTTAAGATGTCCTGCCGAAGTTGAGCCAGCGCTTCGAAGTTGAGCTGATGCCAGGCCGGGTTGTGTTGAATCTTCTTGAGTTCGGCCTGAAGTTGTGAGGTTAGGCGGCCTGCTTCGGCCAGACGGGCCTCACGCCCTTCGCCGCGCGCGGCGGCTTGCAGGAGATCGTGAATCGCCACCATCAATCCCTCAACCGGCGGCGGTTCGTCGGTCGCAGTCTTGCTTAGAATCTGCAATAGCTCAAAGGCGTGAGCCGGGAGGGTGTAAGCGCGAGTGAAGTCGGTTTGGACTTCGGGCCGAAGCCAGCCACAGCGCTCGAGGTAGTTCAGGATGTCTTGAGCGCGCGCTAGTGTTTCTGACTTAGCCAGGTGGCTGAGAATGATGTCAAGGACGAGGTTGCGCGAGAGCGGCTGCGGGCGGCGTTGCGTTTCGGCAAAGAGGCCGGCGAGAATGTTGGCATAAACGTCAGCGCCGGGAGCGGTGAAGGGGTTGAAAAGAGAGGTGGGCAGGGCGTTGAGGAGCATTGGGTAGGATTATAGCCAATCCTGTTTAATTGGCGAGGCAGTTTCGCTTTCCTCAATTATGGCTATAATTTGCTTATGCCACCGCTCAACCCTTATATTGCCGGCAACCCTAGTGCCGGCGAGCAAGGTTTCTTTGGCCGCGAGGATGTTCTACGGCAAGTAGAACGCGCAATCGTCGCGCCCGGCCAGAATGCAGTGGTCATCTTCGGCCAGCGGCGTATTGGCAAAACGTCTGTCCTCCTGCAACTTCAACGCCGCCTCGACCTCAAACAATTTGTGGTGGTCTATCAGGATTTGATGGATAAGGCCACTAAACCGCTGGGCGAGGTGATGCGCGAACTGGCGCGTTCCATTGCTCTGGAACTCGGCCTCGATGAACCCGACATTGACTTTGACGATGCGGGCACGAACTTCCAGCGCCAGTTTTTGCCTCAAGTTTATGCCGCTCTGCCATCAACTGACCACCATCTGGTTTTGCTTTTTGACGAATTTGATGTGCTGGACGTGATTCAGCGCGAACGCCTTGAGCCAAGCGCCGCCGCCAACCGGTTGTTTGAGACCCTGCGCCGTTGGATTCGTGAAGAGACGCGGTTGGAGTTTGCCTTTGCGTTGGGGCGCGATCCAAAAGACCTCGACAACACTGACTTCCTCGCCACCTTCAAAGGGGCGCGGACCATTCGCATCTCAGTGCTTGACCGAGACTCAACGACACAACTCATTACTGCTCCCTCAAATCGCATTCATTACACTGCCGCCGCAGTTGAGCATATCTACAACCTGACCAACGGCCACCCTTACTTTACCCAACTCCTTTGCCAGTTGCTGTTCGACCATGCCTACGCCTCACCTGATTCCGAAATTCCTTTGATCAACGAAAAAGATGTTGAAGGGATTGTTCCCCAGGTCTTTCAAGTGGGCGATAACGTCTTTGCCTGGATTTGGGATGGCCTCTCGCCTGCTGACCGGATTATCACCTCGGCCATGGCCGAACTTTTGCCTGACGAAATCGCCGCCGCCAGCCGCGAAGCAATTCTGGATACTTTGCAAACCCGGCGCATCCGGATCGTCACCCGTGAACTTGAAGCCTCACCGGAGAAGCTGGTGGAGTGGCAACTGCTTCAGCCGGCGTCGGGGAAAGGCTATCGCTTTCTGGTGCCTCTTCTTTATCGCTGGATTCGCGAACGCAAACCGCTCAGTCAAGTGCAGGATGAGCTTGACCGGGTCAACCCGCGCGCGCAACGTTATTATGAAGTTGGCAAGCTGGAACTGGATGAAAACAACCTGCAAGTGGCAGTGGATAACTTTGAGCGGGCGCTCCGAGCCAACCCTGAACACCTGCAGGCCAGGTTGAGTGTGGCCGAAGCTTATCTTGAATTGAACCAGCTCGATGCGGCAGTAAGTTCCTACGAGGAAGCTTACAAGCGGGATGATATTCAGTCGCGGGCAAGTTTGGTGAAAGCCCTGCTGGCCCGCGCTGAACGGGCTGAAGATGAAGATAAAGCCCTGAGAGATTACGAGCGGGCGATAGTGGTGATGCCGGGCAATGAGGCAGCCAAAGAGAAAAGGCTCTTTATTTGGAAAGCGAGGGCGGAGCGGGCATTTGCGGCCAAGCAATACGAAGAGGCCCTTGATGCGTTTGATAAGGTAGGCGATGCGGAAGGGCGTAGTAAAGTAGAAGCGGCGTTCAAATCAGATTGGAAAGCGAGAGCGGAGCGGGCGTTTGCGGCCAGGCAATACGCGGAGGCCCTCGATGCGTTTGATAGGGCAGGCGATGCGGATGGGCGCAGTAAAGTCGAAGCCGCGATCAAATTAGCAGTCACTTATGCCGAAGGTATGGGTGCGCTCAAACAGGGGCGGACCGCCGAGGCCGTCGAGTATTTTCGCCAGATTGTGAGCATTGATCCGGATTACGAAAATGCCGCCGAAGAGTTGGCGGCGGCGGTCCGCCTGAGCAAACTGCCACCCAAGCCCTTTGAGCCAACGCTACTACCGCGCGCCGAGCCTAAACTGCCGACGGCAAGCCGGACAAAAACAGCAATAATCATTGGCGGCATTGTGTTATTGATCGCGTTTATTGGAGTGCTTGCAGTTTTTGGCGCGAGAGGAATACCGGCCACCCTCACTGCCACCGAGACCGTTGCTTTTACTTCGCCTCCGCCCACTAATACTGTTCCGCCTCCAAGCGATACGCCGTCACTCACTGAAACACCCACGCCACCAACACCAACGCAGACATCAGTAACGCAATTGGATGGGTGGTATGTCATTACGGCGAATATCACTCCCACGCCGCCAACACCAACCTCCCTAACTCCTACTCTGACTGATACGTCTAAACCGTCTCCGACTCGGACGCCTGCCTATACAAGCCCTCCCATTTCTGTAACACTGACTTACACTACTGTTGAAGTTTATGCGGATAGAGACTGGCAAGACACTGGAGTTTTTGTAAATGCAGGACAAACAGTTACTATTCAATATATATCCAGTAAATGGTCTCCTTTAAATGGCTTTGTACTAATAGATGGGCGAGGATGTACAGATGAACGTATATGCACTCAAGATCTCAACTATCCAGACAACATATTTCCGGCGCTACACGGTAGTCTAATTGGGATGATCGGCGAGCACATGTTTGCCGTCGGCAACTCAACGACTCTTCAAGCACCCACAAGCGGCAATATATACTTGCGAATAAACGATAGGCAAATCAACGACAACTCTGGCTCTTTGATTATACGGTTGATTGTACAATCGTAAGTATGGTGGTGTTAACGTACTGGCGAGCTATCGCGTCAGTTAGTTGAGATTCGAACTCCTGCCTCTCTCGCCGATGAAGTCGCTGGGCGACAAAGTTGCGCCCGATAAATCGGGCTACCAAAAACCATGCTCATTCGGCGCAATTCTGTAGCCCGAAATTCATTTCCAGGCGATGGTGAGTTGAACGGTTACTATTTCAATGCCTCCCAACCCCTTCCTTCCCTTTACCCCCGCCTTTGGCCCGGATTTCTTCAACCGGGATGCCGAGATCAAGGCCGTCTTTGAGCGCATTGCCAAACGGCGCAACACGGCTATTGTTGGCAACCCACACGTAGGCAAAACGTCGCTCTTGCATCACGTCGCTACCCCGGACGTTTTTGATAACCACACCTTGAACGCGGATCAGTACGCGCTGGTCGAGATTGACTTTCAACTCTTCGGTGAGAGCAAAACCCGCCACGACTTCTGGCGCGAACTGATCGTACAAGCAATCGAAGACAACCCGGAGGTCACTGCGCCGCTCAAGCCGTTGCTCAAAAAGAAGGAAGTGAATGAACAAGCCTTGTTTCGGGCTTTTCAAAAAGTGGGCCGAGCCGAAGGATGTGTCGTAGCTTTTGTAGACGAGTTCGATTATCTCTTCAATCTGCCTGCCTTCCACACGCTGGATTTCCTGGGCGCACTGCGCGCGATTACGATGAAAAGCAAAGGGTTGTGCCTCATCACCGCCAGCCGCCTCTCGGTTGCCCAAATGAACACCCTAGGTGAAGAATACAAAGTGGCGACGCGCGGCTCCGACTTGTTCAACTATCTCGACGAATTGACACTCGGCTGTTTCGACGAGGTCCCGGTTCGGGTATGGCTCAAAAACCATTTGCCGCCGGAGGCCGTGGATGAAGCCGTGTTGCTCGCCGGCCACCACCCCTTGCTGTTGCAACTCGCAGGCGACGCGCTGTTCGACGCTGTCGAGCGCGGTGTGCAATCCGCTGGTTACCTGGCCCTGCGCGGCGCCTTTATCCATCGCGCCGAGTCGCAGTTTCAAGACGTGTGGAAATATCTGGACAGCAAAGCCCAGATTGCATTGATCATCTTTGCCCTGCGCGATTTGCAAGGCCAGGCCGGGAGACAAACGTTCAACTTGGAAAAGGCTGAACAGACTTTGCTCTGGTATGGGACCGAGGTCAAAGAAATGGTTCGCCGGGGCACCCTGGAGGCCGACGGGAATGGTGGGTATCGCCTGGGTTCGGCGGCCTTCCGCGCCTGGCTGGTCGAGCAGAAAATCGTCGGCACGCGCGGCGACGAGCCGCAAGAGGCTTTCACCCAATGGTTGCACAATAAGCAGTTCAAACTCGGCGGACTGATAACTAACGAAGAGATCGCATGGCTGCAAAAAGTGTGGAAAGTCATCCCTACGAATATCATTGATCTCGCCAAAAAAGCCTTGTTGCCGAATGCATTGCAATGACTCCTTTGTTAGGCCGTGAGGCCGAACTTCGCGCCGCCTTCTCCCGTTTGGCCTCCGGGCAGAGCGCGGCCATTGTCGGCGAGCCGGACACGGGCAAATCGCTGTTGCTGGCCCAACTCGCCCGCGCCGAGGTCCGCGCCGAATGGCTGCCCCACCCTGAGCGGTTGGCTGTCTTCGCCCTCGACGGGCGACATCTGCCCGCCTACTTCATCGCTACCACTTTTTGGCAGAGCGTTTTTGGGAAACTGTGTGTCGAAGCCCCACCCGCAATTCGTGTCGAAGCCAAACAATTTGTGGCGATGGGCGATTATGGCGCGTTTGCGTTGGAGCGGTTCTTTCGCCAGATGGGGCGATCCGGGTTGCGGGTGGTCCTGCTCGTGGATCACTTCGGCCACTTCCTCAGCCATCTGCTCGCCCCTCCAGCGGCATCGGCGGGAGAACTTCTCGGCGCATTGCGGTCACTCTCTTCGCGGTCAGGCGGCCTCTCGCTCATCGTCGCCAGCCACCGCCGCGTCTCCGAATTGAATCAACAGACTGCGAAATTGAATCCGCGCGGGTCGCCTTACTTCAATACTTTGCAGGAAATCCGTCTGGGTGCGTTTGGGACAGATGAGGCGCGTAAAATCCTGGGTAGCCAGGTTGAGGCTCCACTGGTAGACGCAGTTTTGGCCGCCGTTGGCCGCCACCCCCATTTGTTGTCGTTGGCCCTGAATCTCCATCCAATCCCCGCCGATGCCCAATCAATCGTCAATGCCTTATCCCATCGCGCTGGCGAGCATTTCGATCTAGCTTTTAGCTCTCTCAGCAACCTTGCGCCGGTGCTTCTCTCGGCAGTTGGCTACAAAACTCTTCCGCGCCCGCCTGCGCTGGGCGACATTGAAGACCTCATTTGGCGCGGCTGGCTAGACCGTAACTCCGATGGAACTCTCCGCCCTGACTCACTTCTCCTCGCCCAATGGCTCGAAAACAAACACGCGGAACTTGTGTGATAGCGGCGCTACTTTCTTGATCGGCAATATCTGCGGCAAAAAGCCCCGTACTTTCATTGACAAGTTCTCTAGTCCTATGCTACTATTGCGACGTTTGGCACAAACTTTTGAGAGTTCTCTCATCTAAAAACTCACAAGCTCCCACAATTCGAGGCAACGCATGCAAGCTGACTGGATATTTATAGGTATCTTTTTGTTGATCGGGATTATTTTCCCCACCGTGCCTATTGTGGCGGCCTGGTTCCTCTCTCCCAAAAAGCCGAACGCCAAGAAATACGAAACCTACGAGTGCGGCATTGAAACCGTCGGCGAGACCTGGGTGCAGTTCAAGATGCAGTATTACATCTTTGCCCTAGTCTTCGTCATCTTCGACGTGGAAACGGTCTTCCTCTTTCCGTGGGCGGTTGCTTTCGACGTGATGCCGTTCTTCATGGTCTTCGAGGGCGTCATCTTCATAGCCCTGCTGGCCGGAGGCCTGGTCTACGCCTGGCGCAAGGGCGCGCTGGAGTGGGTCTAAGAATACACAATACAGAATACCCAATACTCAATTGCTGTTGAGTATTGGGTATTCTGTATTCAGTATTGGAGTGATTTATGCCAGAGTTTAATTTACAAGCCGCAGGCAACATCTTTATCTATCTTTACGAACTGTTGGGCTGGTTTCTTCTCAACCAACTAGGCCTGCCCGAGCCGGTCGTCTTCATCATCCAAAAGCTCATCGCCATCTTCACGGTTGCCACCTTTGCCCTGCTCCTGCCCATCTTCACCATCTGGCTGGAGCGCAAAGTGGCGGGCCGGTTTCAGGATCGGCTTGGCCCGAACCGGGTGGGGCCGTTTGGCCTCCTTCAATCTTTTGCCGACGTGTTCAAGCTGTTGACAAAGGAAGACATTACCCCGACCGGAGCCGACAAGTGGGTCTACAACCTGGCCCCGATGCTGTCCGTCGTATCGGTGATTACCATCTGGGCCGTCATCCCGTTTGCCTCTACGATGATCGGCGCGAACGTAAACGTGGGCATTCTCTACGTGGTGGCCGTCAGCGGGTTGGGAACCATTGCCATCAAGATGGGCGGCTGGTCGTCCAATAATAAGTTTGCCCTGCTCGGCGCGTTTCGCACTGTTGCCCAGTTGGTGTCGTACGAAGTGCCGATGATCGTAGCCCTGCTCATCCCGGTTCTTCTGGCCGGTTCAATGGGCATGCAGGACATCGTCAAAGCCCAAAACTCGGTCTGGTTCATCGTCTCAGCCCCGCTGGCGGCGCTGATCTTCTTTGCCACCTCAGTGGCCGAAATTGGCCGCGCCCCCTTTGACCTGCTGGAAGCCGAAAGCGAAATTGTGGCCGGTTTCCACATCGAGTACACCGGCATGAAGTTCGGCATGTGGATGCTGGGCGAGTTTTTGCACGCCTTCACCATTTGCGTGCTCACGGCCGTCGTCTTCCTCGGCGGCTGGCAGGGGCCATTTGCCAAAGAAATACCAGTGCTGGGCGTGGTCTACTTCCTCTTCAAATCGTTTGCCGTTTACTTCGTCGTCATCTGGGTGCGCTCCACGCTTCCCCGAATCCGCATTGATCACTTGCTCTCGTTCAATTGGAAGTTCCTGGTTCCGCTGTCGCTGGCGACGCTGGTGGTGACGGCGCTGGTACAAAAGGCTGTGACCGAGTTCTTGCCTGGCGTGAGCGAGGTGGGGCAGGCCGTGGCCCTCTTCGCCGCCAATATTTTGTTGGTGCTGGTCGTCGGCGAGTTCATCCGCCGGGGCGCCAGGGAAGTGCGGGAAAAGGTAGAAGCGGAGACACATGCCGTACAAGCACATGAGGAAGCGGCCCACCACGGCCCGGAGCACGCGCCCGCCCATTAATCGGGTGAACTAACATGAATATTTCGCAAATCATTTTCCTTATTGTTGCCGCCGTAACCCTCATTTCGGCGGTGCTTGTTGTTACGGTTCGCCACCTGGTTCACGCCGCCCTGTGGCTCATCGTCACCCTGTTCTCGGTGGCGGTGATATTTGTTTTGCTGGAGGCGGGCTTTCTGGCTGTGGTGCAGGTGGTGCTTTACATCGGAGCTATTGCCGTGCTCATCCTCATTGCCATGATGCTCACCCGCAAGGCCATGAGCGATGAACTGGCGCAGGCTAACAGCCAGTGGCAGATCAGCCTGGTGGTGGTCGCGGCGGCTTTTGTGGGGCTGGCCGGTTTGCTCAACCTGAACGCCGGCGCGTGGCCGGCGCTGGCGACGCTGGATTTGAGCGGCAACGTGCGGCAGTTGGGCCTGGCCCTGGTGCGGCCAGACGAATTTGTGCTGCCGTTTGAGGTGGCCTCGGTGCTGTTGATCATCGCCCTCGTCGGCGCAATTGCCGTAGCTGGCGAGAAAAAATAATCTCTAATTCTCCAATTACCGATTACTGTTCACTGATTTAGGATTGCAAACATGGTTCCTCTAAGCTGGTATCTCTTCCTGGCCGCCGCCCTGTTTTGTATCGGCCTCTACGGCGTCCTGGCCCGGCGCAACGCCATCGCCGTTTTGATGGGCGTGGAGTTGATGATGAATGCCGTGATTATCAATCTGGTTGCCTTCTGGCGATACTTGCAACCGACGGCCATTAGCGGCCAGGTGTTCGCCGTCATCGTCTTCGCCGTGGCCGCCGCCGAGGCCTCCGTCGGCCTGGCTCTGATCATCTCCATCTATCGCCGCCGCAGCAGCGTGGTCGCCGAAGAGATGAATTTGCTGAAGTGGTGAGATTATGCGCATTGAATACGTCTGGTTGATCCCGGTTCCCCCCCTCCTGTCATTCTTTCTAATCTGGTTTTTCACTCATCGAAGCAAGGCGCTGAGCCACACCGTTGCTGTTGGTTCCATTGGCATCTCGTGGGTGTTGAGCTGGATCACGCTCTACTACGCCATCATCGCGCCGCACTTTGGCGAAACGGGGTCGGTTTTCGTGGACAGTGTGCCATGGTTGCCCACCGGCGACACCGTTCTGCGAATGGGCGTGCTGGTGGATCCGCTCACGGCGGTCATGCTGTTCTTCGTGCCGCTGGCCTGCTTGATGATCTTCGTCTACAGCGTCGGCTATCAAAATTACGGCAAGCCGGAAGATTCTCACGATGAGCCGGGGTCGCCTTCGCACAACGGCGTCGAGCCGATGTACTCGCGCTTCTTCTGCTTTCTCTCGCTCTTCGCCTTCGGCATGTTGACCCTGGTGGTGGCCGACAATTTGCTCCTGATGTTCATCGGCTGGGAGGTTATGGGCTTCTGCTCTTACGCCCTCATCGGCTTCTGGTATGGCCGCAACTACGACGACCCGAAGAAGATCACGCCCCGGCAGGCGGCGGTCAAAGCCTTCATGACCACCCGCGTCGGCGACGTGGTGATGATGCTCGGCATCGTCTATCTCTATTTTGCTTCGACCACCGAAAAGGCGCGCGAAATTCTTGGCCCGGCGGCTGGCACCCTCAGCTTCCGCGCCATGTTCTACAACGAAGAGTTTTTGCACTACATCGCCAGCGAACCGTCATTCATCGCTGGCTTAACGATTGCCGGCCTCACCGGCCTGCTCTTGCTGGTGGGCACAGTCGGCAAGAGCGCCCAGTTCCCTCTGCACGTGTGGTTGCCCGACGCGATGGAAGGCCCCACGCCAGTCAGCGCCATGATCCATGCCGCCGCGATGGTGTCAGCCGGTGTGTACGCGATGATCCGCCTCTTCCCGGTGCTGTCGGCGGGCTGGCACGAGGGCGGGCCGTTGACGCCGCCGATGATGGCCCTGGGCACGATCGGCGCTTTCACCGCCCTCTTCGCGGCCACCATCGCCTTCACGCAAAACGACGTGAAGAAGGTGCTGGCCTATTCGACGATTTCACAATTGGGATTCATGCTGGCCGCGCTCGGCATCGGCGGCTACGTGGCCGCCGTCTTTCACTTGATGACCCACGCCTTCTTCAAAGCCCTGTTGTTCCTCGGTTCCGGCTCCATCATTCACGGTATGGAACACGGCATGCACCATTCGCACGAGCACATTGACCCGCAGGACATGCGCTTCATGGGCGGCTTGCGCACCAAGATGCCGTGGACGTTCTGGACGTTCCTCATCGGCGGCATGGCCCTGGCCGGTTTCCCCTTCATCACCGCCGGTTTCTGGTCGAAGGACGAAATTTTGCTCGACGGCTGGCTCCACGCCCAACCCGTGTTCTGGATGTTGGCGATTGCCGCCTTGTTGACCGCTTTCTACACCACCCGCCAGATCATCATGGTCTTCTTCGGCGAGCCGCGCACCCACGCCGCCGAGCATGCTCACGAGAGCGTCTGGACGATGACGACGCCGCTGGTGATTTTGTCGTTCTTCGCCATCACCTCCGGCTGGTTAAATATTCCAACCGAATTCCCGGTACTTGGCTCGTTGGCGGCGGCTTTGAACGTTGACTTCAAGTTCAAGCACTTCGTATTGAGGACGCTCCTGCCGGAAGCAGGCGGTGAGGCTATTCCATTTCAATCGGTGCCGCTCATCACCTCGTTGGTGGTCGCCCTGGGCGGCATCCTGATCGGCTGGCTGGTTTATCGCAATGCCTGGAAGAAAGCCGACGACAAAGACCCAATGCAGTTCCTCGGCCCGCTCTACACCTTCCTCCAGAACAAGTATTACATGGACGAACTGTACGACAC
Organism: Chloroflexota bacterium; assembly: GCA_016197225.1. NCBI lineage: Bacteria > Bacillati > Chloroflexota > Chloroflexota bacterium. The sequence continues at coordinate 25,379 of JACPWC010000056.1, read as the reverse complement.
CGTTTTCGTCCGCCCGGCCAAGTGGATCTCGTCGGTGTTGGTGTATCAAGTGATGGATCGGACGATCATCGACGGCTTCCTGCATACGGTTGGCCGGACGGCGGTGGTGATCGGCAACTTCTTCAAGGATCAACTGGAGAAGAAGACCATCGACAATCCGCCGATTTATCTGGCCAATGGCATCCAGTGGGTGGGCAAGTCGTTCCGCGTCATCCAGACGGGCCGCGTCCAGAACTATCTCTTAATCGGCATCTTAATCGTGCTGGCATTCAGCGGCGTGTACTACTTCATGCTGGCGCGATAGGAGCACTCAAATGAATTTTGTTCAAGATCATCTTGTCTCGCTGGTCATCTTTACCCCCCTGTTGGGAATGGTGGTAGTGGGGTTGATCCCAAGTGACCAGAAACAGGCCATTCGCTGGGCGGCCTTCCTGGCCAGCCTGCTTCCGGCCGGGCTTTCGATTGCGTTGTGGTTCGCCTATGCCGGGGGCGGCGAGGGCTTCCGTTTTCAGGAGCAGGCGACCTGGTACGAAGCCATTGGCGCCAGTTACCACGTTGGGGTGGATGGGTTGGCGGTGCCCATGATTTTGCTCACCGGCTTGCTCACGCCTCTGGCTCTGCTGGCCTCGTTCAGCATCCAGGAGCGCATCAAGCCGTACATGATGTTGTTTCTCATGCTCGAGACCGGCATGTTGGGCGTGTTCGCCTCGCTCGACCTGCTGATATTCTTCCTGTTCTACGAAGTTGGCCTGGTGCCGATGTATTTCCTGATCAACCAATGGGGCGGCAAGGATCGGCGCTACGCCTCGTTCAAGTTCATTGTCTACACCATGGCCGGCTCACTGGGCCTTCTGCTTTCCATTCAGCTCATTGGCCTCAGTGCTGGAACGTTCGACATTGTGCGGTTGATGAACATCTGGCCGTCATTCAATAAAGAGTTGCTACCCGGCATTCTCTCGACGGCGACGATCAAAACGGTAGCGTTCCTGGCTTTCAGCCTGGCCTTCGCGATCAAGATTCCGTTATGGCCGTTCCACACCTGGTTGCCGGATGCTCACACCGAAGCACCCACTGCCGGCTCGATGATCCTGGCTGGCGTGTTATTGAAGCTTGGCGCGTTCGGTTTCCTGCGCCTGGTTCTGCCGCTCTTCCCGGCGCAGGCGCAGGCGTTTGCGCCCGTGCTGGCCGTGCTGGCCGTGCTGGCCATTGTGATGGGCGCGTTCGCCGCTTACGGCCAGAACGACTTCAAGCGCCTCGTGGCTTACTCGTCGATCAATCACATGGGCTTTGTGGTGCTGGGCATTGCCGTGGCCGCCTGGGCGGCTGGCACGTCGAGCGAAACCTTCCGCGAAACCGCCGTCATTGCCGGGACGGGCGCGGTTCTGCAAATGTTCAATCACGGCCTGTCGGCGGCGGCCATGTTCTTCCTGGTCGGCGTGGTGTACGAGCGCTCCCACACCCGCGACCTGAACGAGATCGGCGGCGGCATCTGGCAGTACGCGCCGATCTACGGCGGCATTCTGATCTTCAGTTCCATGGCCTCGCTCGGCCTGCCCGGCCTCAACGGCTTCGTGTCCGAGTTTGCGGTGGTGCGGGGCGCGTGGCCGGTCTTCACCGCCATCACCGCCATCAGTATGCTGGGCCTGCTCTTCACCGGCGCTTACATTCTCAAGGCCATCGGCAAAGTTCTGCACGGCCCCAAGAATCCCAAGTGGGCCGGGCACGGCATGGAAATGACCACCCGCGAAGTTGTGACCATTGCTCCGCTCATGGCCCTGATGCTCCTCATCGGCGTGTGGCCGTGGTGGATAGCGACGGTGATTAATGAGGCGGTGAAACGATTGATAGGGTAAGTTTCTGAAGATTAGAGATCGGAGATTGAGTATCAAAGGGTGAGCGAGAAGGAAAACCTAGAACCAAAGGTGGCGGGCGGATTAGATTGTCTAAAAATAGTAGGTCCCGGTTACTGCGCCTTTTCCTGTTGAGCTTCTTGCTCATCGGAGCGGCGGTCGGCGCAGGACTATGGGCCTCGAGGCAACTGACTGCAACGGAACTTGAAGAGATTTTGACGGTTGGCAGTTGGGGAAGGATTGGGGATTACCCTTTCCCGCCTGGTGGTTCATATGGGTTCGCTGTAAAGTTTTATAAGGATGGAACTTACAAAGTAAGTTGCCCTGATGGAGATGTCTCCTTTAGTAACACTGGTATGTGGATCATAACGGAAGAGCGCAACCATCGGTTTCGTCTTCACTTGAAAGAGATGGGGAACTCCGAATGCTCCATGTTAACTTTTGCCGATCGGGTCTTATATCTTGAATTGAGAGGTCAACTTGTGATCGTGAGAGAGGACAATACGAAGACCTACCTCAAGCATCTAAAGTGACAAACAAGGATCGCTTATGAATTTTCCATTTCTTAGCATCATCACTCTAACCCCCCTCATCGCCGGGTGCTTGTTGTTGCTGTTCCCGGCGGAGCGCAAGAGCGAAATCCGGGTAGCGGCTCTGTCGGCGGCCTCACTCTGTCTGGGCTTGTCGTTGTATGTGTACTTCGGCTACGACGTGGCTGCCGGCGGCTACCAGTTTATTGAGAAGTTCGATTGGATTCCCCAGTTCGGCATCTCCTACCATCTCGGCGTGGACGGCATCAGTAACCCGATGGTTCTGCTGACCGGCATCGTCATCTTCACCGGGGTGCTGATCTCGTGGGGCATTGACGACCGCCCGCGCGAGTTCTTCGCCTTCCTGTTCATCCTGGCTACCGGCGTGTTCGGCGTATTCGTCTCCCTCGATCTCTTCCAATTGTTCTTCTTCTACGAAATCGCCGTCTTCCCGATGTACCTGCTCATCGCCATCTGGGGCTGGAAGGTGACGCGCGAATACGCAGCCATGAAGCTGACGTTGTTTCTGTTCATCGGCTCGGTCTTCTCGCTCGTCGGCGGCTTTGCCATGTATTACGCTGTCGGCAAAGCCACCGGCGTGTACACCTTCGACATGCTCAAGATTTCAGAAGCGCAGGTCGCCGGGGCTTTCAATTTCAACATCACCGTGCCGTTATTGGGTGCGCGCCCTTTTGAATGGGTCTGGTTCCCCATCGTCTTCTTCGGGTTCGCCGTCCTGGGCGGCATCTACCCCTTCCACAACTGGAGCCCCGACGGCCACGTGGCGGCCCCCACTGCCGTCTCCATGTTCCATGCCGGCGTGCTGATGAAGCTGGGCGCGTTTGCCGCTCTGCGGGTGGGCATCATGCTCATGCCTGAAGGCGCGCGAGCCCACCTGCCCTGGATCGTCGTCCTGACTCTCATCAACGTCGTCTACGGCGCGTTCATCGCCATGCGCCAGACCGACATGAAGTACATGATCGGCTACTCGTCGGTGTCGCACATGGGTCTGGTGTCAATGGCCTTTGCCACTCTGAACTACACCGGCTACGTCGGCGGCTCCATGCAAATGTTCGCTCACGGCGTGATGACGGCTATGCTCTTCGCCACCACCGGCATGATCTACGACCGGGCGCACACTCGCATGACGCCCGAACTGGGCGGTATGGCCAAGAAGATGCCGTTCGTGATGGTGGGCTTTGTGATCGCCTGCCTGTCTTCGATGGGCATGCCCGGGTTCGCCGGGTTTGTCGCCGAGTTCCCCATCTTCATGGGCCTGTGGCGGGCCGGGACGCAAACGTCGGACTTCATCGGCAGTTACTATGCCCTCATCGCCGTCGTCTCGGCGATTGCTATTGTGATCACGGCGGCCTACTTGTTGATCTGTGTCCAGCGGGTGTTCTTCGGCGATATTTCCGAGGAGCACGACCACCACGTCGGCGATGTCACCGTGTTGGATAAGGTGGCCATCACCGTGTTGTCGGCCACCATCGTCGCCATCGGCGTCTTCCCGTTCCTCATGGGGCCAATGGTGTCGTCGGGAGTAAATGCGGTGCTCAAACTCCTGGGAGGCGCATAAATGGAAATTCAGACTTTTGAAACGGCGCACCTGCTGGCGCTCGTTCCTGAAATCATCGTCGTCGTGCTGGCGGCAGTCGTCATGGGCCTTGACCTGACTCTGCCCGAAAGCCGCCGCCGCCAACTGGGACTGGTGACAGCCGTCGGCCTGTTTGCGGCGATGGCCGCCGGCCTGATCTTCTCCCAGCCCAATAATGCCCTGATCTTCGGCGGCATGATCCGCAACGACTCCGCCGCCTTTCTCTTCCGCATGTTGTTCATGTTCTCCGGCGCGATCACGGCCCTGCTCAGTTTGGACGTTGAGGGTCTGGGACGCAAGGGCGAATACTACGCCATTCTGCTCGGCAGTGTGCTGGGCATGAACTTCATGGCCGCCGCCGCCGACCTGATCATGCTCTACCTGGCCCTGGAAACAACCTCCATTGGCCTGTACGCGCTGGCCGGGTTTTTGCGTGACGACGACAAGTCGGCTGAGTCGGGCCTCAAGTATTTCCTCTTCGGCGCGCTCACGTCCACGGTGATGCTCTACGGCTTCAGCCTGCTCTTTGGCTATACCGGCCAGACGAATCTGTACGCCATCGCCGAAGCGATTGGCGCGGGCAAAATTCCGATCCTGCCGCTCATCGTGTCGGCGGTCTTGATTGTGGTCGGCCTGGGCTTCAAGGTTGCCATCGTGCCCTTCCATTTCTGGACGCCCGACGTGTACGAAGGCGCGCCCACGCCGGTGACGGCTTTCCTCTCGGTGGCCTCCAAGAGCGCCGGGTTCGCCGCTCTCATCCGCGTCTTCATGGCCGGCCTGCCGGGCATTGCCAGCGCCGCTCTGGGTACGGGCTGGTTGCCGATGCTGATGGCCATGTCTGCGGTGACGATGACAGTCGGCAACTTGTTGGCCTTGCCCCAGCGCAACATCAAACGCCTGCTGGCCTACTCGTCCATCGCTCACGCCGGTTACGCCATGATGGGCATTGTGGCCTTCACTCAGCAAGGCGTGGCGGCGACTGTTCTCTATTTGATGGCTTATGTGCTCACCAATCTGGCCGCCTTCGGCGTGGTGATCTTGTTCGCCCGCGCCGCCGGCTCGGACGAAATTGCCGACTACGCCGGCCTGAGCCGCCGTTCGCCGGGGCTGGCCATGGCCATGCTGGTAGCATTCCTCTCGCTGGGCGGCATGCCGCCGCTGGTGGGGTTTGTGAGCAAGTTCTTCGTCTTCGCGGCGGCCATGCAGGCCGGCCTGGTGTGGCTGACGTTTCTGGGCGTGATCAACTCGATCATTGGCCTGTACTACTATCTGATCGTGTTGAAGATGGTATACGTCAAACCCGCGCCGGAAGGGGCGAGCGCCATCCCGGTTCCCCGGGCCTACGCCTTTGCCCTGGGCTTGTTGTGCTTCGGCATTCTGTTGGTGGGCATCGTGGTCACGCCGTTGTTGAATTGGGCGACGACGGCGGCCTCGACGTTGTTCTAACTCTTTTGCTCGTGATACAATTTCGATGACGCCCGGCAAAGATACAACCCCAACGAATAACACCCAGTACGCTTTGAACCTGGGCCTGGCCGGGTTTGCCGGGCAAGTGGGTTGCTTGACGCTGGTCATTATCATTGTGGCTTTGCTTGGCGGCTTGTGGCTCGACAATCAATTCGGCGTCAAGCCGCTGTTTACAATCTTGTTTCTGCTTGGCTCCGTGCCGATCACGATCTTTGTCATGTTTCGGGTCGCCATGAGCGCCATCTCTAAAATGAAATCCGTTGTTCCGCCCAAAGGAACAGCCACTCAAGAAAAGAAGGAGGAAAACTCTAGTGAGTGACACAACTCATGAAGCGACTGAGCGACGCGTGCCGGTCAAACGCTGGATTGTATTGGTATTGATCCTGTTAGGGGTCTACTTTGCTTTTGGCAGATTATTTCTCCCTGCCGCGATACAACCCCCTACTTGGACACGACCTGTCAGCCCAGCCGTTGTTTTGCCGGGTGAACCAACCGGCTTGTCCATCGCCGGCTTCCCGATCACCAACACTCTGCTTGCCACCCTCGTCGCCGATCTGGCTTTGATCCTGATGGCTTTCGGAGCGTGGCGTTTCGTGAACAGCGGCAGGCTGGTTCCCGAAGGCTTCTACAATTTCACGGAATTTTTGATCGAATTTCTGTGGAACGCCGCCGAGGGCGCGGCGGGCAAGTGGGCGCGGAAAATCTTCCCCATCACCGCCACCATCTTCCTGCTCGTCTTTGCCGCCAACATGACCAAGCTGGTCCCCGGCTTTGAAAGCATCGGGCGGCTGGAGCAGGCGCACGGCCAGACCAAAGGCTACGAGCCGGTTAACCTCTTTGGCTCGCTGTACACGATTGACGGGACAAAGCAGGTGGCTCACGAAGCCGAAGGCGGTGAAGGTGAAGCCGCTGTCGAGGGCGGACATAGCGAAGGCCTCTGCACCTCGTGTGAAGTCGTTCCCTTCCTGCGCGGCGCGCCCACCGACTTGAACTTCACCTTTGCTCTGGCGGTGATTGCTGTGGTAGCCATTCAGGTCTTTGGCTTTTGGGCGCTGGGCGCGGGCTACCTCACCAAGTTCTTCAACACCAAAACGATGTTCACCGTGCCGATGTTTGGCGTCATTGACTTCGGCGTGGGTTTGCTGGAACTGGTTTCCGAGTTCGCCAAGATTCTCTCGTTTGGCTTCCGTCTTTTCGGCAACATCTTCGCCGGGGCGCTTCTCATTTCAATTCTGGGCGCGCTCACGGCAGTTGTTGTGCCAACCGGCCTCTATTTGCTGGAAGTTTTCGTCGGCGCTATTCAAGCCTACGTCTTCTCCATGCTGGCCCTGGTTTTTATCAGCCAGGCCACAGTCAGCCACGGCGGCGGCGAAGAACATCACTAATAACCAATAACTAATAGCTAATCACTAATCGCTGATTTCTCACCATTGGAGGATTTTCTATCATGAATGACCCTGAGACCTTTTTGCATGCAATGCGCTTCATCGGCGCCGGCCTGGCCATGACCGGGGCCATCGGCGCTGGCGCCGGGGTGGGTATCGTCGTCAACGGCGCGGTGCAGGCTATGGGCCGCAACCCGGACGCCACGCCGACCATCCAGACCAACATGATCCTCGGCATCGCCTTCGCCGAAGCCGTCGCCATTTACGCGCTGGCTGTGGCGCTGATCATCGTCTTCGCCGCTTAAGGAGCGACTCATGGAAGCACTTGGTATCAACTTAGGATTCTTCGTCGTCCAACTGCTCAATTTCATAATCCTGGCCGTCGTTCTGTATGCCTGGGCTTACACGCCGATCCTCAAACTGCTGGATGAACGCAAGGCCAAGATCGCCCAGGGGCTGGAAGACGCCCGCATCGCCGGTGAAGCCCGCGCCAACGCCGAGAAAGATGCGGCCAGGATCATCGCCGACGCTCAGGCTGAAGCCGCCCGTAAGGTGGGCGAAGCCACCCAACGCGCCGAGCAGGCCGCCGCCGCTGTGCGCGCCGGGGCTGAGGCCGAGAAGGCTCGCACCCTGCACAGCGCCGCCGAAGAAGCCGAGCAGATCAAGCAGAACGCTCTGGCCGGCCTGCGCCCGCAGGTCGCCGCGCTGGCCCTGGCCGCCTCCCAACAAGTCATCGGCGGCGTTCTTCAGAAAGAAGACGCCTACGCCCGCTCTTTGATCGAAGAATTCTTCAGCGGCGTCAAGGCCGGCAAAGTGACCATGCTCGAAGGCGCGTCTAGCGACGGCGTGGCCGCCGAAGTGACCTCGGCCCTGCCGCTCAACGACGCCGAGCAGGCCGCTGTCAAGCGTGACCTGACCGGCGCGTCGAGCGTTTCCTTCCGCGTTGACCCGGCCATTCTTGGCGGTCTTGTCGTGCGTGTGGGCGACCGCGTCATTGACGGCTCGGCCCGGGGCAAGCTGGAAGGGCTGAGGCAGTCGGTGCAGTAGAAGGTTGAATCTGCTTGTTAAAAAGAGCCGGGGCGCCCGGCTCTTTTTGATTCGCCCTGTTATAATCCTCGCCATGCTCTTATCACAGCTTCTGGCGGCGCTTCCGGCCATTCTCGACCGCGCCCCTAGCGACCCCGACATCACCAGCATCGAACACGACTCGCGTCAGGTAACGCCCGGCGCGCTGTTCGTCGCCCGGCGCGGCGGCACCGTAGATGGTCACCAATTTATCGCGCAAGCTCTTGAGAAAGGCGCAGTTGCTATTGTAGGAGAGGCAGCGGGGCAAATTGCCAATTTGTCCTACGTCCGTGTCCCCGACTCCGCCGAAGCCCTGGCCTGGCTGTGCGCCGCCTTCCACAACTTCCCGGCCCGCAAGCTGGTGATGATCGGCGTGACCGGTACCGACGGCAAGACCACCACCAGCAGTTTGATCCACAGCATTCTCAAGGCCGCCGGACTCAGGGCCGGGCTAATCACAACTGTCAGTGCGGTTATTGGTGATCAGTTATTGGACACCGGCCTGCACACCACCACGCCCGACGCGCCGGACGTGCAACGTTACCTGGCGCAAATGGTGGAGGCAGGCATGACTCACTGCGTGTTGGAGACCACCTCGCACGGTCTGGCCCAACATCGAGTGACGGCCTGTGACTTCGACGTGGCTGTCGTCACCAACATCACTCACGAGCATCTGGATTTTCATGGCTCAGTCGAGGGCTACCGCGCCGCCAAAGCCAGACTCTTTGAGGGCCTGAGTACGGCCTGGGCCAAACCGGGCACGCCCAAGCTGGCGGTGCTCAACGCCGACGACGGTTCGTTTGACTATTTGCAAAAGCGCGTTGCCGTCAACTATGTTTCGTATGGCTTCGACGCCAGGGCCGATGTTCGGGCAGCGAACGTCCTCCATAAATCCGACGGGACACGCTTTGTGGTTGAGCTTAACCTGCCCGGCCTGGAGGGCAATTACACTGCGATACGATCAACGCCTTCGTTCCTGGTTGAGACAAGGCTGGTGGGAGAGTACAACGTCTCCAACTGTTTGGCCGCCATTGCCGTGGGACTGACGATGGGCCTGCCGCCTCAGACGGTGCGCCGGGGAGTGATCTCACTCTCCGGCATCCCGGGCCGCATGGAACGAATCGACCTCGGCCAGGATTTCACCGCCATCGTTGACTTTGCTCATACGCCCAACGCTCTGAAACGGGCGATTGAAGCCGTGCGTCGCGTGTCAACAGGCCGCGTCATCGTCGTCTTCGGCTCGGCGGGCTTGCGGGATGTGGCCAAGCGGCGGTGGATGGGCGAAGTGGCGGCTGAACTGGCCGACTTTACCGTGATCACCGCCGAAGACCCGCGCACCGAGTCGCTCGACTCCATCATGGCCGAATCGGCTGAAGGCGCAACGAGCAAAGGCGGCATTGAGGGCAAAACATTTTGGCGCATCGCCGACCGGGGCGAGGCGATTCAGTTTGCAGTGAACATGGCCGGGCCAGATGACGTGGTGATCGCCTGCGGCAAGGCCCACGAGCAAAGCATGTGCTTTGGCGTCATCGAGTATCCCTGGGACGACCGGGTGGCGATGCGAGCCGCGCTCTCGGCCCGGTTGGGCCTGCGCGGCCCGGCCATGCCCCGGTTGCCCACCAGCAAGCAAGAACACCCATGACCACTTCACGCTTTCGCGCCCTCTCCACCCTTTCGCTCGTCGTCTTGGACGGGCTGACGACCATCCTGGCCTTCATCGTGGCTTACCTCATGCGGGCCGCTATTGAGTTCCCGGCCCCGGCAGTGAACCTGGCCCCGATCACTTCTTATACCGGCCTGATATTGCTTCAAGCCGCCTGCGTATTGTTGGTAATGTTTTTCTACCGCATGTATCACGTGGTGCGCTCGCGCGTGGATCAGTTCTATGCCATCTTTGGCGCGGTGAGCATCGGCTCCCTGCTGGCCGTCTCGCTATCGTCCATCTTCTTCAAGAACACCGCCTTCGAGGTGGACTACCCGCGCGCGACGCTGGCCTATGCCTGGGTGGTGGGCATTGCCCTGGTGAGTTTTGGCCGCTGGGCGCATCAACGTTTTCGCACACGGCTCCAACTGCGCGGCACGGGCCGCGAGCGCGTCCTCATCGTCGGCGCCGACGACGTGGCCCGCGTCGTCCTGCAAAAGATTCAGTGGTCGCCCTACCTGGGCTACGAAGTGATTGGCCTGGTGAACGGCCAGGACTCGCCGCCCGAACTGTTGGGCGTGCCGGTGCTGGGCCACAGCGACGACCTGCCGCGCCTGATTGACCAGCACAACGTTGACGAGGTCATTATTGCCCTGCCTTCGGCCTCGCACGAAGAATTGCTCAAACTGATCGCCGACTGTCAGCGCGGAAAAGTGAGCGTCAAAGTCTTCCCGGACGTGTTTGAGATCATGGCCGCCGGGGTCACCGTTGACGACCTGGGCGGCCTGCCTCTGCTCACCGTCCGTGACGTGGCCCTGCGCGGCTGGAAGCTCACCCTCAAGCGCCTGGTTGATTTGGCCATGAGCGCCGTTGGCTTGGTGCTCCTGTCGCCGCTCATGCTCTTCATCGCCATCCTCATCAAGCTAGACTCGCCCGGCCCGGTCTTCTTCATCCAGGAGCGGGTGGGGCTGGACGGCAAACCCTTCCCCATGCTCAAGTTCCGTTCCATGCGCCGGGACGCCGAGGCCAGGAGCCAATGGACGGTAAAAGACGATCCGCGCCGCACCCGGCTGGGTATCTTCATTCGCCGCTTCTCACTGGACGAGTTCCCTCAACTCATCAACGTCCTGCTTGGGCAAATGAGCCTGGTCGGCCCGCGCGCCGAACAGCCCAAGTACGTCGAAGAATTCCAGCGCCGCATTCCGCGATACATGGAACGCCACCGCGAGAAGGCCGGCCTCACCGGCTGGGCGCAGGTCAATGGCCTGCGCGGCGACACCTCCATTGAAGAGCGAACCAAGTACGACTTGTGGTACATCGAGAACTGGTCAATCTGGCTGGACTTCAAGATTATTTTGCGAACGATGATCCGGGGCTGGGTGGATCCGTCGGCTTACTAAATGGAAGTCTATGAATACGCCACCATGCGTGGCGTTGAGGACAACTACTGGTGGTATCACGGCTTGCGGAGTCTGGTGGTGGGGCTGGCCGCCAGCCACCTGAACGGGCGGTCGTGGATGATGCTTGACGCCGGTTGCGGCACCGGCGGCCAGATGGCCGCCCTGCGACAGAGCTTCCCATCTATCAAAATGATGGGCATTGATATTTCGCCCGAAGCGTTGAAGTTCACGTCCGAACGAGGCGCGCAAAATTTGGCGGCGGCCTCCGCCGGAGAGTTGCCCTACCCGGCCTCGCAATTTGAAGCCGTAGTCAGCCTCGACGTGCTGGACTCTCCCGGCCTCGGCCTGGCAGTCGGCTTGCGAGAGATCGCTCGCGTGCTCAAACCCGGCGGCTATCTTCTCCTCAACCTGCCCGCTTTCCCGGAACTGGCCGGGCAACATGACGTGGCCGTGAAGATTGACAAGCGTTATCGTCTGCCCGAAATTCTGGCTGAACTGAAGAAGGCCGGACTGTCCCCCGTCAAAGCCTTTTACTGGAACTCGGCCCTGTTTCTGCCCGCCTACCTCTTTCGCCGGTTGCGCCGCCGGCCCGAAGGGGAAGCGCCCACCTCCGACCTCTTTCAATTGCCAGCCCTTCTCAACGCTTTGCTGAAACTATGGATTTCGTTTGAAGTCCGCCTCTCGCCCCGTCTCAACATCCCGTTTGGCACTTCGGCCTTTGTGCTGGCTCGGCGTTCGTCTTAAGTTCAGCAGTCTTCTTGTAGAGCGAGTTGCCAACTCGCTCTATCTCCCTGGCGGCTTCGCCCTACTTTAATGCAGTGATAGCCTCAGACGTGCCAACGGCATAACCCGTCGCCTCAGGCGCAATGCGTTTAACCAAACCCGTCAGCACATCTTTCGAGCCAAGCTCGACAAACGCCGTCACGCCCTCGGCGGCCAGGTAACGAATCGACTCTGTCCAGCGCACGGGCGTGGTCAGTTGGCCCACTAGTTCGGCGCGAATAGCGTGGCCGTCAGCCGGGATGGGTTGGGCGGTGGAGTTGGCGATCACCGTCGTCAGCGGGGCCACAAAGGGCAGGCCGTCCACAAATTTGGCGTAGTCGGCAATTACCACTTCCATCAGCGGCGAGTGGGCGGCGATGGAAACCGGCAGTTTGATGGCCCGCTTCGCGCCGCGCGCTTTGGCTAACTCGATGGCTTTCTCCAGCGCCGTGCCGTCGCCGGAGATCACAACCTGCCCCGGCGAGTTGTCGTTGGCCACCTGGACGGTCTTGCCGGTGGCCGCCGAGGCCTCGGCGCACACGTCGGCTAACACGGGAGCATCAAGATTCAAGATAGCGGCCATGCCCCCCGGCGAGAGTTCTCCGGCCCGTTTCATCAATCGGCCTCGCTCGCGCACCAGTTCCAACCCGTCCATAAACTCCAGCGCCCCAGCCGCCACCAGCGCCGTCACTTCGCCCAGCGAGTGCCCGGCCATAAACTTTGGCCTGAACTCGCCCAGCACTTCATGCAACGCGGCCAGAACGGCCATCGAGCCAACGTACAGGGCAGGTTGAGTGTTGTAAGTGTCGTTGAGATCAGCTTCCGGGCCGTTCCAACACAACCCGGAAATTTTGAAATCGAGAATCCGGTCAGCTTCTTCAAAGACAGCTTTGGCGGCGGCTGACGTTTCGGCCAGGGCCTTGCCCATGCCAACCGTCTGCGAGCCTTGACCGGGAAAGAGGAAGGCGGTGGTTTGGGGGTTCAACATCGGGAGACCTCTAAGTTTGCAGAGCGAATTGACAATTCGCTCCACAAAAGACACGGCGTGTTTTCTTGTTGCCAGACCGCCTCGAACAAAAAAGGCCGTGAAAGCTCACGGCCTTTAGCGGCGACGGCGGAGAATTATTTCTTTTCTTTGGCGACGACTTCACGCCCGTCGTAATGGCCGCAGTTTGAGCAGACCACGTGCGGGCGGTGCATTTCACCGCAGTTGGTGCAGGCGACCAGGGCCGGGGCGGTGAGCGCATCGTGTGAACGGCGGCGGTTGCGGCGGCCTTTGGAATGTTTTCGTTTTGGATGTGGTGGCATTGGAATACTCCTTGATAGGCAACCTGCCGGGTTGCCCCTACAAAATGCGTTGCAGGGCGTAAAAAAGCCTGCTGTGTTTCGGCAGGCAACGACGAACATTATAAAAGTGGCCTAAGGCTCTGTCAAGGTGGGGAAGGAGGGACTTGAACCCTCACGCCTTGCGGCACATGATCCTAAGTCATGCCTGTCTGCCAATTTCAGCACTTCCCCGGCGAGGCGATTATAACTCAGAAGGTAACGCTGTCACCTCTCCCCCTCCTCATACTTCCTCGCCAGCTCCCGCCTCAGCACCTTGCCAATGAACGAGCGCGGGAAGTCGTCCACGAAGATGACCAGGCGCGGCACGAGTTCGGGCGGCAGGCGGCGTTTGCAGTAGGCGATCAGCGAGTCGGCAGTCGGGCGCTCCTTTTGCGAGATCACAAAGGCAATGGGCTGGTTGGCGATGGCCACCACCGCCGCCTCTTTCACCTGCGGCACTTCAAACAACACCTCTTCCACGTCGCGCGGAAAAGCCGGTTGCTGGCTCTCGGCTTTGGCCGGATACCACATCTCGGCCTTGCGGGCGATGAGTTGAAAGTAGCCCTCTTCGTCCATCCGGGCCACGTCGCCCGTCAACAGCCAGCCGTCTGAGGTGAGAATGCGGCGCGAGTCGTCGCTCTTGCCCCAATAGCCGAGCATCACCTGCGGCCCGTGAATTGCCAACTCGCCGATCTGCCCCGGCGGCACGTCCTTGCCGCTTGCCAGGTCTACAATCTTGGCTTCAGTGGAGGGCAGAGGGATGCCGATGCTTCCCACTTTTCGTAGACCGTTCAACGGGTTGGCATGGGTAACCGGTGAGGCCTCGGTGAGGCCGTAGCCTTCCACCAGCCGCCCGCGAGTCAGCCGCTCGAACGACTCTTGCACTTCCACTGGCAGTGGCGCTGACCCGCTGAGGCAAGCCTTGATCGAACTGATGCCATATTTGCGCGCGCCGGGGAAGTTGTTGATGGCGACGTACATGCCGGGGATGCCGGGGAAGATGGTGGGGCGCTCGCTCTTGATTGTCTTCAGAACGTCCGTCACTTCAAACGTCGGTTTGAGAATCAATGTTGCGCCCAGCGAGATGCCGCAGTTGAGAGCCGTTGTCATGCCGTAAGCGTGAACAAACGGCAGGCAACACAAGAACCGCTCGCGGCCTTCTTTGGAGGCCGGGAGCCAGTGGCGAGTCTGCAAGGTGTTGGCCACCAGATTGCGGTGCGAGAGCATCACCCCTTTGGGGACGTTGATGGTGCCGCTGGTATATTGAATGACGGCTAAATCGTCCGGCCCCACTTGCACTTCGGGCGACTTGCCGCTATGCGTGTACAGAATCCGGTTGAGCAAGTGCATGCCCGGCTCAAGCGCGAAACCCAGTTGGTGGCCGCTCTCTTTTTCGCGCTTGAGCTTCCAGCCCACATATTTCAACGGCGGCAAATAGTCGCCGGCGTTGGCGAAGATGACGTGCGACAGGCCGGTCCGCCGTTTCACCTCGCGAGCCACGTCGCCAAATTTGGTGAGCGTCACCAACACCTTCGCGTCACTGTCGCGCACCTGCCTCACCAGTTCGTCGGTCTCAGTGATGGGCAGGGTAAACACGGCGGCGGCCCCGGCCTTGAGCGTTCCGTAAAAACAGGTCACCATCTGCGGCACGTTAGGCAGGAGCAACATCACCCGGTCGCCCTTGTCCACGCCGAGCGAGCGCAAGGCGTTGGCAAATCGATTCGATTCTTGATTCAAACGGCGATACGTGATCCACGCGCCTTCGTAATTGAGGGCAATGTTGAGCGGGAAGCGGCGGGCGGCGGAGCGCAAAAAGTGATGCAGCGGGACGCGCGGGACGGCAACAGTGAAGGGGACACCGTCGTCGTAGTGGGCAAGCCAGGGCCGCTCCCGAACCAGCGCCGCCCGGGCCGTAGTGTCGGTGGTGATGTTGGGATCGCGCCACGACTTTTTTGGCTCTTCCAGCGCGCGCTCGATGGCCCGGTTGACGGCCTCGCGCCGCTCCAACATCACCATGTGACCCGACGAGCCGATGTCTTCGTCGTTCGAGCCGGGGATGGCGCGGGTCACTTCTTCAAAGTGCGTGCGCTCGAAGACGTCGTCGCGATGGCCGCGAATGATCGTCGTCGGCACGGTCAGGCTTCGGAACATGCTCCAGCCGTTCCACCTGGAGAGAGTGTTCTCGTGCATGGGCTTGAGCACGTGCGGCGGCGCCGAGAGCTTGCCGCCCGCCAGCGGCGTGAGGGCGCTAATCACCGACACCGGCAGGCTGAGGACAAAGCGAAATAGCGGGCGGATTTTATACTCGCCCGACGAGGCGACGAGAATTAGCTGGGCAATGCGGTCGGGATGGTGGGCGGCGTATTCCGTGACAATGGCTCCGCCGAAAGAGTGGCCGATGAGGACGAACTGACCTTTGACGCCCAACACATCCAGCGCCGTCTCCAAATCTTTTTGAATCTCGGCCATCATGTAGTCGCCGGTTGGCTTGCCGGATTGGCCGTGGCCGCGCAGGTCGAGGGCGACCACACGGTTGGCGTTGCCAAACTTGCGAAGCTGGTATTTCCACTGGCTGGCCTGCCCGCCGAAGCCGTGAATGAAGACCATCGTCCACTGGGGCCGGTCGGGCGCAATATCAATGGCCGAGAGTCGGATGAGGGGGTTGGTGGAAACGCGAATTTCGTGTCGGTAAAGTTCTAAATCAATATCCATTGACGGGTTAGTGAACAGCGTACAGTGAACAGTGGGCGCTGGACTGCCTACTGTCTACTGCTTACTGCCCACTGATTTTCTCCCACAGCGGCGGGCCAAGAATCAATAAACCAATCAGAACAGCGGCAAGGGCGGCGATGAGGACGGCGGCGGCCCCCACGTCTTTGCCGACCTTTGCCAGCGGGTGAATGTCCGGGCTGGCTAAGTCTACAACAGCTTCAAGCGCCGTGTTGACGAACTCGCCCATCCACACTGCCACCATTGCCAGCAAAATGATGGCCCAGTCGCGTCGCTCCAATCCCACCCAAAGGCCAACTATAAAAACAGCAGTCGAGATGATAGCGTGAATCCAGGCGTTGCGCTGAGTTCGTAGAACGTGCCACCAGCCGGCAAAGGCGTGGCGGAAGGAACTTAAACGAGAGGTTGCTCGCATGAAAGAAGCCAGAAGCCAGAAGTCAGGAGGCAGAAGTTATTCTTCCGGCTCCTGCCTCGTGGCTTCTGGGTACGGTTCGGTAATCTCACACCCCAACCCGGCCAGTATCTCCGCCTGCGCTTGCCACATGACTGTTTTTTGCTTCTCGTCGGCGTGGTCATGGCCGAGCAAGTGTAGAACACCGTGAACGGTGAGGAGTTGCAGTTCGGCTTCAACCGGGTGGCCGCCCGTTTCAGCCTGGGCGTAAGCACGTGGATATGAAATGATCACATCGCCAAAATAACGGCCCTGGTCGTCGGGGTCGTCTGAGTCGGAGGGGAAAGAGAGCACATCGGTTGGATAGTCGTGGCCGAGGAACTGACTGTTGAGATTACGCAAGGCCTCGTCGTCGCTGACGGCCAGGCTAAGCGACCCCGAGGCGGCTCCTTCGTGTTTGAGGGCGGCGCGGGCGGCGTCGCGCAAGAGTTTGGCGGCCACGTCGCCGGAGAAGGCTTCGTCAATTTGAATGTGGATGATGTGCTTGGCGTTGGGCATAGTGAAAGCGTCAACTTACCGCCGCTCCACCTCTTCCTCAATCGTCGGCTCCAAATTTTCTTCCGGGTATTTTAGCCGCGAATGGAAAAAGCCCTGGAGCGTTTCGACGAACGACTGGCGGGCAAGCTCCAGCTCGTGCAGGGTCAGGCCGCAGTCGGTGAGTTGACCCCCGGCCAGGCGAAGGTCAATGATAGTTTTGACGATCTTCTCGATCTCATCGGCGTGGCGTGGCAGGTCGGATCGCGATTTGGCCTCACAACCGTCGGCCAGCATGAGCAGAGCGGTCTCTTTGGATTGCGGCTTGGGGCCAGGGTAGCGGAATTTGGATTTATCCACTTTGGAGTCGTCGCCCCCGGCCAGCTTGAGGGCGCGTTGATATTGAAAGTTGGCGATGTTGGAGCCGTGATGCTCGGCAATGCAGTCACGAATGGCGCGCGGCAGGCGGTGTTTGGCCGCCATTTTCAAGCCGTCGGGGACGTGTTGAATGATGCACTGGGCGCTGACTTCGGGCAGGAAGCCGTCGTGCGGGTTCTCGCCTTCGATCTGGTTCTCGACGAAATACTGAGGATGGAGCGACTTGCCAATGTCGTGAAAGAGCGCGCCGACGCGCACCAGCACGGCGTTGGCCCCGATTTGCTCGGCGGCCTGCTCGGCCAGGTTCGCCACTTGCAGGCTATGCTGGTACGTGCCCGGCGCTTGCCTGAGCATGAATTGCAGGAGCGGGTGATTAGGCCGCCCTAATTCGATCAGTTGCAGGGGTGTGGTGATGTCAAAGATGGGGCTGAGGATGAAGAGGCCGGTGAGGGTGACTGAGGCCGAGATCGCGCCGTTGACCAGGCTGGCGATCAACAAAGTCGCCAGGCCGAGGGCGTCACTGTAAGGATCGGCCAGACGGAACACGAGGACGATTCCGGCATTGGCCGCCGAGGCGGCCAACCCGGCCCAGAAGAATGAGTTCACCCGCTCGGCCTTGCCAAGAGTCAGCGCCGACACAATCCCGCCAATGGCGACGTAAACCGTCACGTCGAGCCGCCCGCCGGCCAGAACGCCGACCAGGGCGGCAAGGATGATGGTCATGGCAATGGCGGCGTTGGGGCCGAGGGTGATGGCAATGAGCATGGACAGGCCCGCCGAGGGAAACAGAAACGGCAGAACCGTCCGATCTGGCGCCATGAAGCGAGCGGCGAGCAGGAAGACGAGGAAGAGGATGCCGGGGTAGAGCATCACCCGGGGCGAATAAAAAAAGAGGGGATGGAAGCGGGCCATGTAGAGGCCCATGATGGCGACCGAGATCGCCACCGAGAGCGCATTGCTGACAACATTCTCCCAACGGCTTTCGGGCGCGATCAGGCCCAGCGCATCCAGCGCCTCAAGGTCGGTTTCGGTGACGATGCGGCCCCGGCTGATGACGATCTGGCCTTGCACGAACGACTGTGAGATGGGCGCCACCACCTGGCGGGCGGCGTCGCGGGCGGCGGTGGTTTGGGCGTCGTTGTAGAAAGAGTTGGGAACGATGTAGGGCGTGGCGAGTCGGGTAACGAGGTCGGCCTGGGCCTCGGTGAGGCTGACGCTGACCAGGGCCGGGACTCGTATCTTCGTCTCTTCCAAGCGGTCTTCGCGCACCTGGCCGCTGAGCACGCGCTCGATGACGGACACGGTTTCGGTCTGCACGGCTGACCAGCTTCCTTCGCTCAAGTCGAGCAAGGTTTGGGCCAGGGCGTTGTCAAGGGTGAAGCCGGTGGCGGCGGCCAGGTCGGCCAGCCGTTGCTCCGGCGTGGCAAAAACATCCGCCCGCACCGAGGAGATGTAATCGAACAACCGCCGGGCGTTGGTGACCTGCTGTCGGGCCACCCGGCTGTCGGGCGGGTCGAATACGTCGGGCACAGCTTTGGCGGCGGCCTCGCGCGCGGCAACAGTTTGAATTTGTGAGACGTAGGTGATGGAACGCGGGGCGATGATGTCGGCGGCGGTCACGTCGCCGGCGGCCAGGTTGACGGTGTCGCGGGGCGGGCTGATGGGCGCGGCCAGGATGGTGGTGGCCGCCACGAAGATGGCGCCGGTGATCACCAACAACCAGAGGGCGCGGCGGGTGCGGCCCATACGCCGGACGCCCGGTTGCGATTGCAAAAGATACATTTATTTCTGCGCGAGCAGTTCTTTCACCACGTCGCCCACCAACTTGCTGTCGGCCAGGCCTTTGACTTTAGGCTGAAGCACTTTCATCACCTTGCCCATGTCTGCCGGGCCGGTCGCGCCCACTTCGGCCATCACCGCTTTGGCTTCGGCGCTGATCTCGGCGCGAGAAAGTTGTTTGGGCAGGAAGGTCTCTAAGACGGCGATCAGCGCTTCGCTTTGAGCAACAAGGTCGGGGCGCGAGGCCTTTTGGGCGTCGGCCAGGGCCTCGCGCTGGGCTTTGATCTCTTTGCGGACGATGTTTTGCACATCGTCGTCGGTCAGGTCGGTGCCGCGCTGTTCGACGGCGGCCAGCTTGATTCCGGCGATGATGCTGCGTAGGGCCGTCTTGCGCGTTTCGTCGCCGGCCCGCATGGCGTTTTTGAGTTCGGTTTCGATGGTTTCTTTGAGGGACATGAGGGGAATTATACAATGACGAATGATGAATGACGAAGGCATACATCGTCGTCCTTCGTCGTCTGTCTGTCGTCGTTTTATCCCGGCGGCCAGATCATGCGCCGGCCTCCGAGCAGGTGCAGGTGCAAATGGACGACGGTTTGGCCGCCGTGACTGCCCTGATTGAGGACGAGCCGATACCCGTTTTGGGCCAGGCCTTCGTCGCTGGCGATTTTTTTGGCGGCGGCGAAGAGGGCGGCCAGGATCGGCGTGTGTTCGGCAGTGAGGTCGTTCACGCCGCCGATGTGCTGGTTGGGCACGATGAGGACGTGAACCGGCGCCTGCGGGTTGAGGTCGCGAAATGCTGTAACCAGTTCACCCTGGTGAACAATCCTGGAAGGCAACTCGCCGCTTACAATTTTGCAGAAGACACAGTCGGGCATGAATATGCTCCTTCAGGCAAAAACGAGGATTTACCACCAAGCTACAAAGACTCGAAGGAACACAAAGTTTTCCTTTGTGTGACTTTGTGCTTTAGTGACTTTGTGGTGAAGCGCGCTGGAATTGTAACCTGAAGCGGGTTTTCAGGGGTTGACGATCTTGAGATCGTCGAAGGCCACTTGGGTGTTGGGGTCGTCGAAGGTGCTGGCGAAGAGGCCGATGCGGCCCACCGGCAAATTGGCGTCGGTGAGCTGGCCCAGCAGGACGCCGTTGACGTAGAACTCAAACTGGTCGGAGCGGGCCACGAGGCGTAACGTGTTGGCGGCGTGGCCGGTTTGGATGGCCGGGGAGGCCGTCAACTCGGCGATGGGCAACCATTGATCTTTCAGGCGGCGGCTCACGCCCCACAACCCATCGCCCGAAATGTCGAAGCGGTAGAAATTCTCTTCATCAATGTAACGAAAGATGATGCCGTAGCCGTTCGCCAACCCGCCGCTGATCTGAGCCGTGGTGATGGTGAGATCGAAGTTGGCGAGGTTGATGGCGGCCACCGAGAAGCCGACGGTGGAGGCGCGGGTAATGGTCAGAGCCAGTTTCCCGTCGGCGATGGCGGCGGCCGCCCCGTTCTCGTCGGCGAAAGTTTCCCAGTTGCCGGCGTCCTGCGAGAAATCGTCTGTGAACAGATCGGCAGTCTTGATGGGCGTGGGAGTCGGGCTGGCGCAGGCAGTGAACAAGGGGAGGAAGACAAGCGGTATTAAACGCCAAAAGGGTTTCATGGTTAACGAGACGAAGCCAGGGAATGGGTGAGTTCAGGGTTGAGTGACGGCCAGGTTGTCGAAGCGAACATCTACCTCAGGTTCGTCAAACGAGCCGGCGATCAGGCCAAGTTTTCCAGTCTTGAAATCTGTATCCTTAGCTTGTGCAAGTTTTGTGCCATTGATGGACAGGGTGAGGGTGTCGCCGATGCAGGTGGCGGTGAGGTGGTGGGCCGCCGGGCCGGGCGGAATGATGTCGGAATATTCGTAGACGGCGCTGTTGAGAAGCATGCTCGCGCCCTCTTTATATTTACCGATGCCGTAGTAGCTGTCGGCGCTGATGACCAGGAAGTAGAAGTTCTGGTCGTCCTGATAGCGGCAGATCAGGCCGAAGAGATTGTTATCAGGGCCGCCAGCGGTGCGGGCGTTGACGTCAATCAAGGCGTCGCCGAAGGCAGGAGCGCCGACCGACCAGACGTTGAGGTTGGCGGTGAAAATTTTGATCTGGTATTCGCCGTCAAGATAATCGGTGGTAGCGTCGGCGTCCGATCCGCGGTTCCAGCCGCTCTCGGTTTTGGCAAAGTCGTCGGCGAAGAGGACGTCGCCGGATTTGAGTTGGGGCTGGCAGGCGGCGAGGAGAGCAATGAACAATGAGGCAATGAACAATGAACAATGAGGCAATGAACGACGAAGCCAGGCTCCGAAGAGGCCTCTGGCTTCTGGCTTCTGACTTCTGGCTACTGGTTTCATGGCGTGGGTGAGGGGCCGCCGAGGCGGGTGGTGAGGGCGCGAATGGCGGCTTCGGCGATGGGGCCGCCAGCGTCCAGGCTGGCGGCGGCGTTGAGGGCCTGCCGGGCTTCGTCGGGCCGGTTGGTGTCGAGATACATCAGTCCCAGATGAAAGTTGATGCGAGCCGAGCGCCCGTCGAGGCTTTGGGCCTTGAGCAAAAATTCTTCGGCGAACTTGAACGAGCCGTTGAGGTAATAAGCGTAGCCGAGCGCGTCGTTGGCTTCGGCCAGGTTGGGGGCCAGCTCGTATGCTTTTTGGGCGGTGGCCAGGGCGGCGTCTTCGATTCGAATCTCGTGATCCAGATAGAACTGCGACAACAACACCCAGAAGTTCGCATCCTCTGACGCAACGTTGACGGCCTGGATGTACCAGCTTTCGGCCTCTTGCAAATTATTGAGTTCGGCGTAAGCACTGCCCAGTTCGGCGGCGGCGGCGGCGTTGGCCGGGTCGAGGTCGAAGGCGCGTTTGAGTTCGGCAATGGCGGCATCGTTGTCGCCTTTGCGGCGATGATGCAAACCAAGCAGGTAGTGAGCCAGCGGCAGAGTGTCGTCGAGGGCCAGGGCGCGTTCGTAAGAATCCAGCCCGTCGCCGCCCAGCCGGTCTTCGGCCAGGCCCAGGTAAGCGTGGGCTTCGGCGAAGTCGGGCCGGTCGCTCACGGCGTTGAGCAGAGACGCTTTGGCCAGCGGATACTCTTGCAGGCCGATCAAGGTATAGCCGATGACGCCGGCCATGTAAGCCGGATCATCGGCGTCCAGCCCGGCGGCCACGGCCTGGCTTAGGCTTTCGGCAAATGGTTGAACCGACTCATCCAAACCGGCGGCCAGCGCCAGGTGGGCCGGGGCCGAGGGCGGATCGATCACCGACAGGACGACGCCGAAACGATATTGGGCGAAAGCGTTGTCCGGTTCGAGGGCGACGAGGGTTCTGAGGACGGCGGCGGCTTCGGGGTAGCGGCCTTTGTTTTCGTAGACTCGGGCCAGCTTGGTGAGCAGAGCGGTGTCGGTCAGGTGGTCGGGCAGGGCGGTCTCCCATTCCGTCACCGCCTGGTCGCTCAACCCCTGGCCCTGATAAGCATCGCCGAGAGCGATGTGTAGTTCCGGCGTCCACCCTTTGAGGCTGGCAGTTTTTTGCAGGGCGGTTTGGGCGGCGGCGTAGTCGCCCACAGCCAGGGCGGCGAACCCGGCGCTCTGCGCCCAGTCGGCGTTCCAGGGCTGGCGAGCGTAAGCATCGCTGATCGCCCGGTACGAGTCGCCGGTGAAGCTGGTTGAGCCGCGCAGGACTCGCCAATCGTCTTGCAAAGGTTTCCAGTTAGGCTGAATGTTGAGCAGGAGGACAATGAGGAAAGCCAGGCCGATTTTGAGGGCCGGGTGTTTGCGAAGCGACATCATGCGGCAATTATACCAACCCGGCATTACAATTTTTTTACAGCCGCATTGTTGCGATGTAACACGGCTGAGGAGAATAGAGTGCAAATCAACGCAAGCCCTAAAGGAGACTTTTACAATGACCACTCGAAACAAATTTCTCAGCCTGATCTTGGTGCTGGCTCTTTTGCTGGTGTTGGCCGGCCCGGCCTCGGCCCAGACTTCGGGCGCAGGCTCCATCACTTGCGACGGCGACGGCACGCTTGTTTTCACCGGCGACTTTGCCACGTTGTCGCTTTCTGCCGACGCCGGCGCGCTGGTGTACTCCAAGCCCGACAGCGGCTCAATCGCCATATCCAGCGGCAAGACCTTTGTCAAGCATTCAGCCAACGGCAACATCACGATTTACGTCGGCAGTGGAAGCGGCACGGCCAAGAACGTGAAGAACATCAAGCTCACCCTGAGCGGCGCGAACGGGCACCTGGAAGCTACAGGCAAGGGCAAGCTGGCCGTGCGCGGCGAAGGCTCGTGCGTCACCGGCGGCGGCAAGACTTATGCCTGGAAGTCTGCCAGCGACACCACAATCACGGTTGCGCCCTAAAGCGAACGCATATGTGAAATGGAGTAGATTACGGCAAATTCCAACAACCTCGCAGTGATATAATCTGGGCGCGGCCTTACCAGAGGCCGCGCTCAAATTTTTATTTCAGGAGGCCTCTCTTGCATATCGTAGTTTGCACCAAACAAACGCCCGACACCGCGGCCAAAGTCGAAGTGAAAGACGGGCATGTCACCTGGGGCGATTCCGGGCTGGTCGTCAACCCGTGGGACGAGTACGCAGTTGAAGAAGCAATCCGGCTCAAAGAAAAACACAACGGCAAAGCCACGGCTCTAAGCATGGGGCCGGAAGGCGCGAAGGAAACTCTCAAGACCTGTCTGGCGATGGGATGCGATCAAGCCATTCTGATCTCCGACCCGGCGCTGAAAGGCTCGGACACCGCCGCCACTGCCACCGCCCTGGCCGCCGCCATTCAAAAGCTGGGCGACGTGGACATCGTCGTCTTTGGCAAGCAAGCCATTGACGGCGACACCGGGTTGACCGCCGTGGCTGTGGCAACCAAACTCGGTTGGACGCCCCTCACTTATCTTTCCAAAATTGAGATTGATGCCGCCGCCAAAACGGTTGCCGTCGAGCGCTCGCTCGAGGAAGGCAAGCAACTCTGCGTTGCCAAACTGCCCGCCGTCGTCAGCGTGGTCAAAGACATTAACGAGCCGCGCTACCCGTCGTTCATGGGCATTCGCAAGGCGGCCAAAGCCGTCATCCCAACCTGGTCGGTCGCCGACCTGGGCCTTGACCCGGCCAAAGTGGGCGTGGCCGGCTCGTCGGTGACCTGGCCCGAAATCTACCCGCTTCCGGCGCGCGAGAGCAACGTCGAGATCATTGACGGCTCCCCCGAAGAGATCGCCGCCAAACTAGCCGACAAGCTGATTGCGGAGAAAGTCATTTAGGGCGACAGACGACAGACGACAGATGAAGGGCGCTTAGCCTTCGTCATTCGTCACTCGTCACTCGTCATTCAACCTATGGCAAACATTTGGGTTTACATTGATCAATTCAAAGGCGCGGCACTGTCGGCGTCGTGGGAATCGTTGGGGGCGGCGAAGAAACTGGCGGGTGACATGAGCGCCAGTGTGACGACATTGGTATTCGGCCATAATGTTGAAAGCGTGGCCAAAGAAGCGTTTGAGTATGGCGCAGATGCAGTAACATTGTGTGACGACGGGACTCTGGCCGACTTTCGGGCACGGCCTTACGCGGCCCTGCTCGCCAAACTGGCCGCCGACTCAACCCCGGACGTGATCGCGGCCCCGAACACCACGCGCGGGCGCGACGTGATGAGCATGGCGGCCATCACCCTTAACACCTCGGCCATCGCCGACGGCATTGCTTTGAACTACAAAGACGGCTTGGTTTACGTCACTCATCCGGCTTATGCCGGCAAACTGCTTAGCACGGTCGTGGCGAAAACAGGGCGCTCGTTTCACTCGCAATTCATCACCCTGCGCCCGCGCGCCTTTCCCAAGCCGGAACCAACAGCGGGCAAGAGCGGCGCAATTACGAAAGTAGAGGCTGTTCTCAAAGAAGACGAGATTGCCACGAAGGTGACGGGCTACTCGATTGAAGAAGGCAAGGTGAGTCTGGCCGACGCCAAGATCATCGTCTCGGGCGGGCGCGGTGTGGGTGGCCCCGAAGGCTTTGCCCCCGTGCGCGAACTGGCCGAGGTGCTGGGCGGGGCGATGGGCGCCAGCCGCGCCGCTGTGGACGCAGGCTGGATTCCTTACGCACACCAGGTCGGCCAAACGGGCCGCACCGTTGCCCCCGACTTGTACATCGCTTGCGGCATCTCCGGCGCGATCCAACATCAGGCCGGAATGCGAACCTCGAAAGTCATCGTCGCCATCAACAAGGATGCCGAAGCGCCGATCTTCAAGCTGGCCCGTTACGGCGTCGTCGGCGATCTGTTCAAAATTGCGCCTGCGTTAAGCTCAGAGTTTAGGAAGAGGTTGGGGAAGTAGCGCTGTCACTTACCAAAACTTGACTGCCCTGGTGTTGAATATGAGCTATCATGTTCAAGCTTGCCAGGGCAGTTTGTTTTTTAGGACGCAGATGAACGCGGATTTTCGCTGATAACTTTTTGGTGGTTTTATCTGTGTTCATCTGCGAAATCTGCGTCCTGATTTCTTTACCCTGAGTAGTC